>JBJTQD010000448.1:0-4904 GCA_046075445.1 Planctomycetota bacterium | reverse complement strand
ATTATGGGCTGGCGGTTTCGCCATCCCCCTGCCGACGCGATGGAACACTTCCTCAAGTATCTGGAAGCAGGTAAGCCGATCATCGGGCTTCGCACATCGACGCATGCTTTCTCATTTCCCGGCGAGGCTCCCGACAACTTGAAACGCTTGACTTGGAATGCGGGGGATTGGACGGGTGGGTTTGGAAAGCAAGTCCTCGGGGAGACTTGGGTCAGCCATCATGGAAATCATGGCGGCGAAAGCACGCGCGGCGTAACCGAAACAGCGAACGCCGGCCATCCCATTCTCACAGGTGTGACCGACGTCTGGGGGCCCACCGACGTTTATGGAATCAACTCGCTCCCCTCGGACTCAATCGTGCTGCTCCGCGGTCAAGTTTTGTCGGGAATGAAGCCGACCGACGCTCCAGTGGAAGGCAAGAAAAACGACCCGATGATGCCGCTGGTTTGGGCACGCGAGATTTCGGCGGTCCCCGGCGCACCGGCTGGCCGGTATGTCTGCTCCACCATCGGAGCGGCCGAGGATTTTTCCAGCTCTGGCCTGCGACGATTACTCGTTAACGCCTGCTATTGGTGCACAGGCCGTGAAGCCGATATCAAGCCTGACAGTTCGGTGGAAATCGTCGGCCCTTACGAGCCGACCAAGTTCGGGTTTAATGCCTTTCAGAAAGGCCGCACTCCTCGAAATTACGATTAGCTTGAGGGCTGAGTCCTTCTCGGGCCTTACCGCGAATGCTCAGCCGCCGACTTGCACGGTCCTGCCGAACGTTCCCGCGCACCGCTCCAAAACGGCTTTTTTGCAGGTTTTTTGTCGATAGCCTTGGGGAAACGCAGGGGCTCGTGTATTATCTTACGTTTCCCAAAGGATGAACCACCCTCCGGGGTTTGTGACTACAGGCCAGGTGAATGAAATGACTAAAGAGATTCTGGATAAAGTTGCCAAGTCGAGCATCAAGGAAAACGCACCCTCGTTTTCGATTGGCGATACCGTTGACGTACACTGCCTGATTATGGAAGGCGAAAAGACCCGGACCCAAATTTTCTCCGGTACGGTAATCGCCCGCAGCGGAAGCGGTGTCGGCGAAATGTTCACCGTACGTCGCATCGTCGCTGGCGAAGGCGTTGAACGAAAGTTCCCCGTGCACTCGCCAAAGATCGCCAAGGTCGACGTGAAGCGCTCGGCAGTTGTTCGCCGAGCGAAACTCTACTACCTCCGAGACCGCTCCGGCAAGGCAACGAAGCTGACCGAGAAGCGATAACCAGCTTTCGGCTTACACAAAAGCAAGAACAGGGTGGCGCAGTTTAGGCCACCCTTTTTTTGCGCGGGGTTGAGCCAGCTAACAGCGAAGAGCTTTCAAACCGACCCCCGTTCAATCGGACAGCATCGCAATGGTCGCCGCTTCGCACGCGCCTCTGGGGCAACAAACGAAGCTCCGTCTTGCTTAAGTGCGAATGGATCAACATTCCTGAGAGAGCGGCTTGCGGCATCGTTTTAAGCAGCTCGCGAGACGTCATCGGAACTGCGCGGTCGACGCAGGGCCGAACGGGTAATCGATTCAGCGAGGTCGATCAATTTGTCACCGTAGTCGCTGAACCGATACCGGCTGTGGACTCGCTCAATCGACTTGGTTCGCAATCCGGCAGTGATTTCCGGCTGCATCGAGAACATTCGAATCAACGCAGCGGTCTGTTCGTAGTCCGCGTACGGAACGACAGCCCCCGCACCGCCGGCCAGTGCCTCCGGAGCCCCGCCCGCCTTTTCAAAAGCGATGATTGGCAATCCAGCCGCCATCGCTTCGTGAATCACGCAAGGAAACGGATCGACCCGGGACGACATCAAGAAGACATCGGAGCCAAAGAAATAAGGCTCAACGTTAGCTCGCTCACCGAGAAAGTGGACGCGATGCTTGGCCGGGCTCCGCTCCAAGTCGAGCATCACATAGTGATATGGGGAATGCGTCCAACGTGGCCCTTCACCAACCCAAATGAAGTGAATGGGTTGCCCAGCGGTCGGCTGGTCACAAATCCGTCGAGCCACATTTGTGAAATGGTCGATTCCTTTTCGCATGTCGAGCGTCCCGCATCCGAGCACGACAAACGCGTTCTCGGGGATATTCAATTCCTTGCGAATCTGCAGTCTCGCCTGCTCGCGGTTGGTCCCATTGCCAAATTCAGGATTCAGCAGACCTTGGGCAAGCACGACTCCCTTACCGGTGGGCATCGGCGCTTTAGCATCCGCCGCCTCTCGTACTGCGTGCACCGGAAAAACAACCTTCTCTGAGTATCGATAGACGTTTTGGAAATCCTCTTCCGTGTAAGACGAAGGAAGCTCGTGGACCAGGTAGAGAATCTTGACTCCGCAATCAGCAACCTCTTCGGCGATGAAGCGGGATTCCATGCTGTTACAAAGCGCGATGACTGGGGGGTTCCCCTTTTCTCGGGCCACCCAACGCTGAACTTTCTTCTTCAGTTCATCGCTCGGTTTCCGGGGAACGTTGACACAGTCCACTTCCGAATATTTTTTGAAGTCGCCAACCAGATGCCCGCCGTTGTGCAGAATCGTCTCACACTGAACATCGCAGGTCTGGCTGAAGTGCTTAAGAATGTTCAGGACGATCATCGGAGCGCCCGTGCGAGTCGCTTCGTGCGACACGAACAACACCCGCTGCTTTCCAGAAGGGTTGCTCGCCTGCTTTTCCGAATTGGATCGGAAGATGCGCAGGCCGCGATTGGAGAACCGAGATAGCATGCTCATTCAAGACACTCCTGTCCGCTGCTGACTGGCCACTTCCATGTAGCCAAAAAGACCACTGGTCGCCTTAGACCGTCGGGCCTAACTGGAAAGACCTTCTCCGATTCCCCCAGAGCCAAACTAGCGCCCGGGGTGGTCTATCCCACTAGTTAGACTCGATCTTTTTCGGTCGAAGCCCGGGAATTATCAAATCTTGACTACGCGATCAATCCAAATCCCCAAACTGGCCAGAACGCAATCAGCTGCTAGCAGGAAGCAACCAAGCAAATTCACCAGATTGGATCGCAGCATTAGCCGTTGTTCAAAAGTGCCTTGCACAGAAAGGCCCGACCCAAATTGCAATCAATCGGGCTTGCCCCTCTCATTTTTCTGAGCGATCCCGAAACGCATTTTGAAATTGACGCAGTGGGGGATAACTGAGAGCATTCCGCCCGCCCCGAATGCTTGCAGTTCTTTTGGATGACGAGTCGATGCTCGAATTTTTGCCAGCAGTCAAATCATCACTGCGTTACAAATGGTCCATCATCGGAGCGGTCGTCTGCTCCTTGTTGATTGCGCTTCTCTGGGGCGCCAGCATCTCGACGATCTACCCTTTTGTGGAGATTGTGCTTGAGGGAAATACGGCGACCAGTTGGATCGACGAGCGAATCGAGGAAAATCGCACTCGAATCACCGCTTACTCCACTGAGATTGATGAACTGAAGACTCAAGCGGAGGGGATTCAGAAGGACGCCCCCGATAATACTGAAGCCGCCGGGCTGTTGGCTCGCGCCGACATGCTTTCGGCTCGAAAAGATCGAGAAGAAAAATCTCTCTCCTGGAACCAGTGGTTTCAGCCGTGGATCGCCAAGTATGCCCCGCAGACTCCGTTCGGCACTTTGCTGTGGGCAGTTGGCTGGTTGCTGACGACCTCGGTGATAAAGGGCGTTCTGCTAGTCATCAGTGCGATCCTTGTCGCACGGGTTGCCAATCGCACGGTCAGCGACTTGCGGCGGATCTACTACCGCAAAGCGCTGCAGATGGACCAGCGGCGAATCGATGCCTTCGGCACGGCCAATTTAATGACTCAGTTGTCGCACAACATGCAGATGGTCAGTGGTGGTCTGCAGGCATTCTACGGCAAGATGATTCGCGAACCTCTCAAGATGTTTGCCTGTCTTGCGTTGGCGGCTTGGATTAGCTGGCCGCTTTTGCTGTTGTCCATGTTGGTTGTCCCCGCTGGTGGCTTGGCCATTCGCAATCTCTCGAGGCGAATGAAACGAGCGACTCAACGCGAGGTCGACGGCATGGGGGCGGTCTTCCAATCCCTAATCGAGACCTTCGGGGCGATCAAAACAGTCCGCGTATTCAACCAGGAATCGACCGAGCGAAAACGATTCAAACGGATCGCCGAAAGCCTCTGCCGGATGTCGACGCGGATTTCACTGTACGACTCCCTGTTGCGACCGATCACCGAAGTCCTCGGAATCATCTCAATTGCCGTGTCGATTATTGCGGGAGCCTATCTGGTGCTGAACCGCGAGACCTCGATTTTTGGCTTGCAGTTTTCAGCTGAACCTTTGAAGCCGAGTTCATTGCTGTTGTTTTACTCGCTTCTGGCCGGCGCCAGCGATCCCGGCCGAAAGATGAGTGAAGTCGTGAACTATCTGGTCCGCGGCGGGATGGCTTGTACCAGCCTCGAAAAGGCATTCAACGCGGTGCCCCAGGTTGGCGTGCCGGAAAAGCCGCAACCGCTGCCCGAGCATCATAAAAATCTCAGATTCGAGCGTGTCACGTTCGCCTACCAGCCAAAGCAACCTGTCATCCGCCAGGTCTCGTTTGAAATTCCTTTTGGCCAGACCGTGGCGATTGTCGGCGCCAATGGATGCGGCAAGTCAACCTTGGCGAATCTCTTGCTGAGGTTTTACGATCCGCATCACGGGCGGATTGAAATTGATGGCGTCGATATCCGCAACGTGCATCCGGGCAAACTTCGCCGTCAAATCGCTTGGGTAACCCAGGACGCTTCGCTGTTCCGAGCTTCGATTTGGGACAACATTGCCTACGGTCGCCGTAAAGCAACCGAAGTGGAGATCATGCGAGCTGCTCGCCTTGCCTGCGTCGACCGCTTTGTCGAAGAGATGCCGGAGGGTTACCAAACTTCGGTCGGGGAC
>JBJTQD010000447.1:0-5905 GCA_046075445.1 Planctomycetota bacterium | reverse complement strand
GATTACGGCCGAGCATGTGCGGAATACCGAGTACCAATCCCTCGAAGAGTCGACGCCGCGCTATGAAACCCGAAACTATCGGCTCTCGAACTTATGCGGACTGGATGCGCTGATCCTCTACTGGGGTTCGCCTTACATGTGCCACCCAATGTTCGTGTTCGATTTCGGGCCAGATGGACGGCTCTGTTTTTCGATCGAGGTCCGCTACCGCAAGGGCCAAGAGTACAACTTTCTCCGCAGCCTCTACCGGCAACAGGAGTTGATGTATGTGGTCAGCGATGAGCGCGACGCAATCTTGCGGAGAACCAAATTTCTGCCCAGCCAGCAGATGTATCTCTACCGGATCCAGATTGAACCGCTGGTCCTGCGAGCGTTCTTTTTTGAGTACGTCACGCAAGTGAATGCGCTTGCCGATACGCCGCGCTGGTATCACGGGCTGACGGCGAACTGCACGACGGGGATTTATCTGCAGAGCCGAGCCCGAATGAAGTGGGATTGGCGGATGCTGCTCAACGGCCAGCTCGATCGATTTCTCTACGAGCGAGGCTTAATCGACCGCAGCTTGCCGTTTGAACAGCTCAAAGCCCAAAGCGAGGTGACGGCAATCGCCAATCGCGCTCCGGCGGCCGGATTCAGTGATGCGATCCGCCGCGAGCTACCGGCTTATGCTCGGTCTTAGTCGCGGGGAGGGGTAAACACAGAGTACACAGAGGGAACAGAGAAAATGCAAAAAGGGAAAGCAAGGGAAAAGTCAAAGAAGTGATTTGGAAATCTAACGACTCAGAAAGATGGCTGGCTAAAAGAGCCAGCCTTTACCCACTTACCTTATTCTTAATTTTTTCCTTTAGTGCTAATTAGTGGTTCTCTTTCCTGTTTCCCTTAGTGCCAATTAGTGGTTCCCATTCCTGTTTCCATTAGCCCTGATTAGTGGTTCCCTTGAGCCCTCGAAGGAGGATCACCGTGCCGAGGATGGCACTGAGGGCCGATCCGATCAGCGTCCCGATTTTGCCGGCGGGCTGGAGCGATTCCAGTTCGTCGTTGAAAGCGAGGTTGGTCAGGAAGAGGGCCATGGTGAATCCGATTCCCGCAAGGCAAGCGCCGCCGGCGAAGAGGTTCCAGTTAACACCTTCCGGCAAGCGGCTGATCTTCAGCGCCACGGCGATACCGCAGAAGAGCAGAATGCCCAGCGGTTTGCCGAGGACCAGGCCCAGCCCAACAGCGAATGCGACTGGATTGGTCAAGGCGGTAGTCTCCAGTTGCACGCCGGCGTTGGAGAGGGCAAAGACCGGCATGATCACAAATGCGACCCAAGGGTGCAGGCTCATCTCCAGCCGGTGCAGCGGCGAGACTGACTCGCGCGCGGCGAACTGAAGCTGTTCCAAATTGACCGGAACCTTTTCTTCTTCTCCCTCGATTGCCTGAAGGCGATCCCAAAAGTCGTGAAAGACCTCCATCAGGGTTCGCTGGCCAATCCAAGGCTTCGTCGGAGTGAGCAGTCCTAAAACGACACCCGCTAGAGTTGGGTGCAGCCCGGCATGGTGGAAGGCAAGCCAGATCGCGACTCCAACGGCGAAGTAGGGGAACAGGGCGCGAACGCCAATCCGGTTCATCAAGTAGACGAGGGCAAAGCCAGCGAGTGACCAAGCGAGCCAAATCCAATTCAAAGCATCGGAGAAGAAAGTCGCGATGATGACTACGGCGATTAAGTCGTCGACGATCGCCAGCGTCAGGAGGAAGACTTTCAAGCCGAACGGAACACGGCGTCCGAACAAGGTCAGGAATCCAATCACAAAGGCGATGTCGGTCGCCATCGGGATTGCCCAGCCGCTTTCGCCTGGCTGGCCGCGCTGCAGGGCGAAGTAGATCAGAGCCGGAGTGACCGCGCCGCCAATTGCACCAACGATCGGCAGGAGCGCCTTGCGAAATTCCTTCAGTTCTCCACCGACCACCTCCCGTTTGACCTCCAGCCCAACCACGAAAAAGAAGATTGTCATCAAGGCGTCGTTGATCAGCAGGTGCCCCAGTTCACCCTCGAGATGGAACTTGCCCCAGTGAATCGCGATCGGAGTTTCCCAGAAGTGTTCAAAGGCGGTGTGCCAAGGAGAATTGGCGACAACCAGTGCCACCACGGTACAAACCATCAGCAGAATGCCGCTGGTCGCCTCGATGTGTAGAAAGCGTTTGACGGGGTAGAGCAGGCGGTCTACCGTTGCGACGGGAAGACGCGAAGGAGAATCTGCCGAGTGATTGGAATGGGCCATTAGCTCTCAGGGGAAATCAAGCTGGACAAAGTGAAATCTGAGTGGAGGCGCGTTTGCGCGGTAACGGCGTAGACGCTGTTATACTCAAAAGCCTGATTTCAGTCCGCAGCAGCTTTCTCTTGGTCTTGGTCAGCCGGGTCTTCGCGCCAGCCCCCGGTTCATTAGCTTAGACAGGCGTTGCCAACTTGAACTTTACCAAGCCCCTCGCAGAGCCTCAGGGGCGTACACCGGCCGAAACAGTCCACTCATTGGGCTGAATCCCGAATCCAAGAACCTCTCCCGATGCCAGTCAATCGCGGCTATTCCTACCGACACGTCGTCCAGCAGCCGCTGGCTGGCGAATCGGTTTGCGAGTATTTGGCTCGGCGCTTTCCACACTCGGCACTCGGGGTTTGGCGTGGGGAGGTAGAGGCCGGCGAGGTTTGGCTTGATCGGGCTCAGGCAAAAGCTGACGAAGCGGTTCGCGCTGGACAGACACTGATCTGGAACCGCCGCAGCTGGAATGAGGAGCCAGTGCCACTGGATTACGAGCTGATTCATCAGGACGATCAGTTGCTAATCGTCAGTAAGCCAAGCGGCTTGCCGACGCTGCCCGGCGGCGGGTTTTACCAGCAGACGCTGCTGCAACTGGTTCGGCAGCGCTTTCCCGCAGCACGGCCCCTGCATCGGCTGGGCCGCGGAACTTCCGGTTTGGTTCTGTTCGCCCTGACGGCCGAAGCGGCCAGTCTACTCAGCCGAAACTGGCCGGAAGTTGAAAAGGAGTACTGGGCGGTGGCTGAGGGAGTGGCGCTCGAGCCGGCTTTTGAGATCACGACACCGATCGGTCCGGTCGAGCACCCGCGACTTGGGACGATTCATGCGGCAAGCGACTGCGGCAAACCCGCATTGAGCCATGCGCGAGTCTTAGCCCGCGATCCCATGCGGAATCAAACACTGTTTGCCGTTCGCTTGGGGACAGGTCGACCGCATCAGATTCGGATTCATCTGGCGGCGACCGGACATCCCTTGGTAGGTGATCCGATTTACTCAAGCGGCGGATTGCCACGTGAGCAGGACCCGGGACTGCCGGGCGATGGCGGTTATCGCTTGCATGCGAGGCGTCTGCGGCTGGTGCACCCGCAAAACGGTGCAGCGAGTGAGTGGACTGCGGCGGCGCCAATTGGTTTCCTCAACGGTTTCGACTTTGCGGAGTTGTCCTCCAATGAATGACATCGCCGCTGTGCCTTGGTACATGAACGAAGAGAACTACGAAGCTTTCCGCAGCACGGCGGTCGATCAGGCTGATTTTTTTGAAAGCCATGCCGAATGGTTGGAAGCAGCGCTGGAGCATGAACGGCAAGCAGAAAAGTACGGCGTGACGATTGTCCGGGTGCGAATGGACCCAGCCGCATTTGCAGTCTGGTGCGCTGAGCAAAGTCGCGCGAACGATGCGGATGCACGCTCGGAATTCGCCGAGTTGCGAGCTGCGCGAATGGTCAGATGGCTGGGGGATTGAGCGCCCCGAGGAAGAAGAGAAAAGGGGGGCGCTGCGCGAGAGAATAGAGGGGAGAGCAGTAGAGCAGGAGAAAAGCCAAGCAAACGAGTCGAGCGCGATAATTAGGGCTGCCGACTAGAGGACTCAAGGAAATCATTTTCATTCCGCCTTCAGCATACCCACTTCCTCCCCGGTGCCTCTGTGCCTCCGTGAGAGCCAATCTTATTCTTCTTCCTTCTTCACCGGCTTGTCGAACAGCGAGAGCAGTGCGGGGAGGATGAGGAGATCGCCGAAGAGGGCTGAGCCGAGCGTAACGACGCCGAGCGAGGCGAAGAGGATATGGTCCCGCGAGTCGCTGAAGAAGACGCTGGAGAATCCTGCGACCAAGACAATCGTGGTGATGATCATTGCGGTGCCGACGCCGGTGAAGGCTCGGCGGATTGCTTCGTCGGGCGTGCCGACATGTTGGAATTCTTCCTGGTAACGGGTGAGGAAGTGAATCGTATCGTCGACGGCGATGCCGAGGCAGACGGTCAGAGCGCAAACGGTGACGATCTCCAGCGACTGGCCGATCCAGACCAAGTAAACGCAAGCCACAGCCAGCGGCAGTGCATTCGGCAGGATGGAGATGATGCCAACGCGGAGGCTGCGATAAGCCAGCCCGAGCACGACGAAGATAATCACGAAAGCCGAGCCGAGGCTCGCCAGAAGGTCGACGACGATCTGATAAAGGTTTTCCCAGCGCCAGACTGCTTGGCCTTTGAGTTCGGCTTTGAAATCGGGATGCTTCAGATTTAGCTGTTCAAGTTCTGATTTGACTCGTTTGAACACGGCGCCGTAAGTCGCGATCCCGAGGTCCTGAACGCGAAACGTGGTGCGGGCGCGGTGGTCCTCTGGTGAGAGATAGCCGCGCTTCAGATTTGCTGGCAGTAGTTCGGCCAGCGACATCTGCGGACCGCGGGCAGCGGTGCCTGAAAGCGAAGCGACGATATCAAGGATCGAGAGCGGGCTGCCGATCAGCGGTTCACGCTTGAGAATTTCATCAACGCTGCTCAGAACTGCGACTAGTTCTGGGTCTTCTGGCGAGCGATCCGAATTCCAAGTGACTTCGACTTCAGCCATCTCAAGGCCGCCGAGTGCTTTGTCGATCTTCGCCATCGCTCGCCCCGGCTCGCTGGAGCGCGGCAGTGCGTTGGCTTGACGCTCATCAGGACGGAGCGTGGAGGCAATTGCCGCCATGATTAAAAAAGAGGTCAAGCCAACTGCGGCGAACCAGACCCGCTTGGCCAGGACGTAGTCGATTACCTGAGAGAGGCGGCTGAGATTGCGGTCGATCAGGCTTTTGTCGAGCCCCACATGCAGATTGCGGCCGAGCCAAGTTGAACAGCCGACGGGGATACCGAGAATGACGGCGACAAAAGCGACCGCCACTCCGACGACGCTGGCCGATCCGAAGTCGCGAACAATCTCGTGGTGAGCCAAGACTAAAGAGCCGAGGCCGATCGCCGTGGTCAGGCTGGTGAGGAAGCAGGCGAAGCCGACTTGTTCGATACCGCGGACGGCCGCTTCGCGAGGGCTCGCTCCGGCGGCGCGAATCTGCCGAATCGTCGCCATCAAGTGAACGCCGTCCGTAAAACCGACCAAGCTAATCAGCACCGGAAGGATGACATTGACCAGCGGGTTAAAGTCGACGTCAAAGAAACGCGTGAAGCCGATTGTCCAGAAGACACCGAGAGCCGTTGTCCCGGCGACAATCAGCACGGCGGAAATTCCGCGGAAAAGAACCACACTCAGCAGCAGAATGATCCCGTAAGCGATTAATTGGTATTTCAAACGATTCGCATCCGAATTGCGGATCGACTCGATCACAATCGGCACGGTTCCAGTGACGGAGAAGTTGAGGCTGACGTCAGGATGCTTTTCGGCGGCAGCTTCAGCAACTCGCCTGAGTCCGGCAATACAGTCTTCGTCGGAGCTGAGTTTGAGGAAATCGAAATCGACGAGAATGAGCGTGGTCTCACCATCGGGCGAGAGGATTTGGCCGCGGATAAATGGGTGGGCCAGTGCTTTTTCGCGAGCCCGCTGGAGTCGCTCGGGCGAGGCTTGTGATTTGGGGAAGAGCGGTTCGGCGAGCCCGAACAGATTCATGGAAGACACGATTCCTTCCATG
>JBJTQD010000446.1:0-1387 GCA_046075445.1 Planctomycetota bacterium | reverse complement strand
GAGGCCTTCGCTGGTGCCTGGTGCGTGCAGCCACTGTTCCATCTGCAGCAAGAGCCCCGCCGCCTCGGGATGTTGACGGAGTTGGGGGAAAAGTTGAGCGGGTGGGAGCTTCTCCAGCCGAAGCTTCTTTCGCCAAAAGGCAAGCAGCACGCGTTCCAGCGAAGCTCGTTCGTCATCGCTGAGCGTACCTGCGGCAGCACGCTCCAGGAGCGGGCGAAGCCGGTCGGCCACCGTTGGTCTGCGATCCTTGCCACTCAAGCGAGTTTCTTTACCGCGTCCCCAAAACAGAATTCCCAGCAAGCCGAGACTCCACAGGCCAGCGGCAGCGATCATTAGACCGGTGTAATAACCAGTCACTTTGGGAACCGTCGGAGGAAGTTGATGCGGCTTGACCTGCCCCGCGGGCAATTGGCTGGTGATTTCAACCCAAACCGGTGGGAGGTCGGCGGCTGCAGCCGCATCTTTGCGAATGAGACTCTCAGAAAGATTGTGAACGCCGGGCTCGAACCCAGTCACTTCGAGGTCGTAACGAAAGCCGTCGCCATGCGCAAATGAGTCCAAGACTCGCACGACGACTTTGGCCTCTCGCGATTCGACTGGCTTTCCCGTCAACTCGCTTCCGGGCAGCAGAACCTGCTTGATGACTACAGGAAAGCCGACGGTCGCCGTCGCGACTGCCGATGGCTTGTCAGCGGCTGGCGTTTGCTCTTGTGCAGAGAGAAACGCTAGGTGGGAAATCAGAAAGCCAAATAGCGTAATCAGCAAAGCACGTCGCATTCCCTTTGAAATGCCGGTCGCTTTACTCTTGCCGTTTTCTGTCGTCGCAGTTCGGTTGGTCATCGGGCTTTTCCTCCCAAGCCACCCCGCGAACGGAAAAACCACCGCAGCCGATGAGCGAACTTGCGGTCGATATCAATCAAGAGATGGTCGATTCCGGCTCGTTTCAGTGTCTGCTCGATCGAGCTTTGATCGACGAGCCGCGAACGGCGGTTAACGACAACTTCGCGCCCCGTTTCCGGCTCTCGCGCCCGAATCAGTCCGCTGCCAGGCAGTTGCCGTTCGGCTGGGTCTCGCAACTGCAAGACGACCACATCGTGCCGCTGGGCGGCGAGTTTCAGTGCATCGAGACCGGGCGGTTCATGCAGGTCGCTCAGCACAATCAACAGTGCACGATTTGCCAAACGGGTTACGAGGTCGTTGAGACGCTTACCCAGTTCACCGCCTTGGTCGACGCGGTGCTTGCGAAGTTCGTGCAGCCACTGCAGGACTTGGCTCTTGGCAAGGCTCGGTTGGTACTGGCGAAACTGTTCTCCGGTGGTGAGGAGTCCTACGGGGCTGACCCGGTCGAGACAGGCAAAAGCCAATCCTCCGGCAATTTGCAAAGCCG
>JBJTQD010000445.1:0-3363 GCA_046075445.1 Planctomycetota bacterium | reverse complement strand
GGTTCCACCAGCGATCGAAGAGGAATACGTAGCGGCAGAATTGAAGGTTGAGCCCCACGCTTCCGGCGCCGTAGCTCATCAGCAGGACATGCCGGTTGGGACTCTCCTTAAACTCGGCAAGGACGCCATCGCGCTGGTTGCTCGGGATGCGGCCGTGAAACTGGAGCGGATTGAATTGCTGAATCCGCTGGGCAATCTGGTCGAGAGCGCCGACCCATTGGCTGAAGACGATCGCTTTCTGTCCGCTTGCGGCGACCTCTTCAAGGTCAGCCGCCAAGCGTTCCAGCTTGCTGCTCGCTCCGGTTGAGGGATCGAAGTTACAGACTTGCTTTAGCCTAAGGACCAACTCGAAGACGTGCTTAATGTTGACTTCGTCGCCCATCGCGTTGAGCTTGAGGACGCCCGAGTCTTCGGCTGACTTATACGACTCGGCTTGTTCGGGCGTCATGTCGAGCGACTCGTCACGAATCAGCTTGGGCGGCATATCCGTCATGACGATGTCTTTGGTGCGTCGCAAAATATGATCGGAGACGCCTTCGCGAATTTGTCGAATCGACATTCCCTTGGTGACAAGTCCGGGCGCGACGAATTCGAAAATCCCCACGAGGTCGTCGATGCTGTTTTCGACCGGGGTTCCCGTGAGAGCCCAACTGCGGCGGCGCTGAATTTGGCGGACGACTTTACTGGTCGCATTCTCTGCGTTCTTGACTCGCTGGGCTTCGTCGAGGATTACCAGATCGTACTGCTGGCTGAGCAAGTATTCCTGATCCCGCGTGAGCAATTCGTAGTTGGCGATCTTCACGGGCGACTGGTCGGCGGACCAGAGCCATTGCCTGGTCGATTGGCTTCCTTTGATCGGTGCAACGGGAATTTCGGGAGCCCAGGTTTTGAACTCGCGCAGCCAATTGGTAACCAGTGGCTTGGGGCAGATCAGTAGAATCCGGCGAGCTTGCTGTGACCGCAGCAGCATCCGTACGGTCGAGATTGCTTGCATCGTCTTGCCCAAGCCCATTTCGTCGGCGAGCACTGCCGCAGCGCGAGGAAAGAGGAACGCCAGCCCGGAGAACTGGTAGGGGAAGGGCTCGAACGGAAACTCCATCGTGTTACCAGCCAGCAGGTATTCCAGTGGCGGCTGGAGCAGATAGAACAAGCGATCACTGAGTTTCACGACATCGCCGGGTGGCTTGATCCGGGTGTGCTGTTTTTTGGTTTGAGCGGGTGCTTCTGATTTTTCGTCACCGGATGATGTGGAGTCCGTCGCTGGCTCGCCGGTCACGTCCGTAGGGGCTGGTCCGGGAGTTGGCTTGCGAGGGCGAGGGGCTCCGGAATTTCGCGCAAGCAACTCGGGGCTCGCTTCGAAGAAGTAGCTAAGCACTTTCGGGCGACGATACTTCAGCGTGGCTGAGACAACAGCCGGTTTCGTGTCATCGAATGCGAAGGTCGATGAAACGGCGAGCGAGGGTCGCGAGGGGAGGGGAGTGGCGACCGGTTCTTGCGGTTCAAACATGGAATTTACCGCTCCTGGCTAGCGAGTTACCGCGTGGGCTTCGTCGATCGCATTGCGGATTCGCTCGAACGGTTCGTCCAGCGGCAATTGTTCGCTGAAATCTTGAGCGGCAGCCAGAACGGGAGCATCTTCCCCAGGAGCGACAACGGCAATCAATTGCCATTCATCGAGTCGCCGCGGAACAGAGACCTTGCCGTTCCAAAGGCGGGTGGGAAGCGGATGGTCTTCACGCGAGACCAGCAGTAGGGGGACGTCCGTTTGGGCATGAAAGTCGAGCAGTTGCGGTTGGTCGACGAGGATCAGCTGGGGACGTTTCTTGGTTTGCTCCAGAAGCGCGGAAGCAATCTGCTCGGAGAAGAGGAAGGCCTTCAGAGTCGAGCCGAACAGGATTTCCTGAGTCCGCGTCGGATTGACCGGAGCGGAACAATGAAATTCGATGGGCCGGCCCCATTGATTGAGCACGAGCATACCGCCGCAATAACCGACCTGCGGTATTTCGAGGACAGTCAAAAATGCAAAGTTGCTCAGAGAGTTAGGAGTCGTTGCTTCCATGCAAACTTTTTTCAAGAGTGAGCTGACCAGACGGCGGCGATACCACCCCGAAGACTCACCAGACTCGAAGCAACGGCCAGCTGGCCAATACTTGCGAATCCCTTTCGACCGGGTTCACCGAAAGGGTTGATGGTAAGTTGTGAGGGCTAGTCAAAGACTGTCGGATTGCAAGAGTTTCCATCCTGGAAATCTGACTTGGTGACATGTCCAGTTCTGGCATCGGCGGGGATCAAAAGTTGACTTTAAACATCCCTGCTGGAGGCCTATCTCCGGCTCGGGAAAATTGCGTGTTTAATCGGATTATTCAAGCGGCGGCGCGTGAAAGTTTCTCGGGTGCAACGACAGCGACCGTTTCGACTAAAGATTGTCCGCACTCCTTCCGGCGATTTGCTCGACACTCCACTAGTGCGTGTCTATACTGAAATGAACTCGCTGGTTGGCAGGTAAGTTTTCAAAGAACACCTCGTCAGCCTGATTGCGGCGACTTCCCACGGCCGAATGAATTGGCCGTCTTTTGACCTTCCTTAGCGGCTTGCTGAGCGAGCCCGCTAATTGTCGAAATTCAACGGTTTCCGCTCGGCAGGTCTTCGAGAATCACTCGACTAAGCTCCGCGAAACCTCCATCCTCTGGAGTCCTTTGTCCATGGCTCAAAAGCCCCAAGAGATCCCGACAGTTTTCCGGATTGACGTCAGCCCGACGACGCCTGAATCTGCACTGGTCAACCAAAACAAAAAGGTCGAAAGCGAGATGACCGTTCTGTTGAAGGAACTGGTCGCTGGCCAAAAACGCCAAAACGACATGCTGGAAGAGCTAATCGACCAAATGGGCGCAGCGCAGCGACAAAGGGCGATGGAACTGGGGCAATGGCGAGATGCCAATCCGGCTTTGGCTCGCCGCTGCCGAGCCGCTGCTGAAGCGCTCAGCCAAGTGCAGACCGAGTTTCTTGAGAATCTGACGGTCGACGTCAAAGAAAACTACGAGAACATGCTCGACGGCGACTTTGCCCTGAACGAATTCGTCGACCGCTACGGCCCGCGATTGGCTCACCTCAACGGCGTGCTGCAAGTTCTTTCGCAACTCAGCAGCGTTCCCAATCAAAATCAACAGGGCTAAGACTTCTCAGAGCCCTGTGGCAAAGCCTTTGAGATCCTTGCCGCGGCTTTGACTAATTGAATTCCCTCACGGGCTCGGTTTCCTGACCGAGCCTTTTTCTTGCGCGAGCGTTTTTTATGCTTGGAGAATTGGTCACCACTCAAACGAACGACCAGGTGCGGCTCAATGGCTTCCTGATCGAACGCCAAGT
>JBJTQD010000444.1:0-5051 GCA_046075445.1 Planctomycetota bacterium | reverse complement strand
AACCTGAACGTGATTCCATCGCGCCGTCGGGGCTGAATGCTGCCAAATACTAGCTTGCAGCTTCTTCGCCGCCGGTCGATTCCTCAGCGGGAGCTTCGGCTGCCGTTTCAGCTGGCGCAGCACTTGGCTCGGGAGCCTTCGGAGCATTTGCTGCGGCGGCAATAGCAGATTGAATCGACTTGGCTCGGCGTTGGCCGAGGCGTTCGATGGCTTGCTGCTGTGCAGCCAAGTGAGTACCACCCTTTCCGTACTTCTTGATCAAGGTGTGCACCTTGGGGGTCGGCTGGGCGCCGCGTTCCATCCAGTGAGCGATCCGTTCGCCATTCAGGATAGCGCGAGCGTCGGTCTCCCGAATCTCTGGGTCGTAAGAGCCGAGTTCCTCAAGAACGCGGCCGCCCTGGGGGCGACGAATGTCGATTGCACACAAACGGTAGTAGGGACGGTTCTTCCGGCCCATCTTCTTCATACGGATCTTGACTGCCACAAATGGCTCCTCAAACTAGCCTGAACTGAACTAACTATTATTTTTCTTTCTTGCGATTCCGCAAGAATTTCTCACGCTGTTTCCGCAGCTTTTCCCGTTCTTTCTCGGTCCGCCGCTTGCCGGTCGATTTCTTTTGTTTCTGCATGTGAGCGGACGGATCAAGCATTTTCTGCTTCATCTGTTCGACCATTTGCATACTTTCCCGAGTGTTGCCCCCGGCCATCCCGGTCAACATCGGCTTCATCATCTCGTATTGTTTAATTAGCTCGCTGACATGTTTCGGCTGCACGCCGGCACCGGTCGCAATCCGTTGTTTGCGACTGACGTCAACGAGTTTGGGGTTCCGCCGTTCGGCCGGTGTCATCGAGTCAACAATGCCGCAAAGACGGCGAATTTCCTTGCCCGTTTCGGCACTCGCCATCATGGCTTGGACTTCACGGAGTTGGCTGCCGATACCGGGCAACAATCCGAGCATTTTCTGCATCAAGCCCGGCTTGGCCATCCGCTGCATGTGGTCGCGGAAGTCTTCCAGTGAGAACTCGCCCTTTTCCAGTTGTTCCTGGAGCCGCTTTTGTTCTTTTTCGTCGACCAGCTTTTGGGCTTCGCTCGCCAAGGCAACGATGTCACCCATTCCGAGGATTCGGCTGGCCATTCCCTCGGGGCGGAACGGTTCGAGCGCGTCGAGTTGCTCGCCGGTACCGATAAACTTGATCGGCACGCCGGTGACGTGCTTAACGGACAACAACGCACCACCACGAGCGTCACCATCCAGTTTCGTCATAATCACGCCGTTTAGTTCCAATGCGTCGTGGAACGCCTTGGCACTTTTGACTGCATCCTGACCAGTCATGCCGTCGACGACGAGGAAGACTTGGTGAGGCTGCAGTTCGCGGTCAATCCGCTTGAGCTGCTCCATCAATTCCAAATCGATCGCCAAGCGTCCTGCGGTGTCAAGGATGACGACTTGATGTTGGTCTTTGCGAGCGAGCGCCACGCCGTTGCGGCAAACTTTAACCGGATCTTTTTCGCCGGGCTCGGAGAAGACAGGGACGCCCAGTTGGCGACCGATAACATGTAGTTGTTCGATAGCAGCCGGCCGCTGTAAGTCAGCCGCCACGAGCATTGGCTTGATTTTGCTCCGCAGCAGCAGCGAGGCCAGCTTACCGCAAGTGGTCGTCTTACCAGAGCCTTGCAGACCGCACATCATAATGATGGTCAGGTCCTTGCCGGTGAGAATCTGATGGTCCACCGGTCCGAGCAACTTAATCAGCTCGTCATTGACGATGCCCACTAGTTGTTCAGATGGTTTCAAAGAGAGAAGAACTTTCTCTCCCAGCGCTTCCTGGGTGACCGAGGCCATGAAGTCGCGAACGACGTCGATGCTGACGTCCGCCTCGAGCAAGCTCTGCTCGACCAGCTTTAGACCTTCGCGCATGTTCGATTCGGTCAGCTTCCCGCGGCCGGTCAGCGACTTAAAGGCGGACTGCAGTCCTTCCTGCAATGAATCGAACATAGGCACCCAGTGAACAAAAAAATCCAGCCGTTTCGGCCGGACAAAAAACAACGCCGACAGCAGAACGGTCCGGGCACGACGCGGGACACGCGGCTTGGGCGAGCCCCGAGAGGGGGCCAGAAACCTCCGTCAGGAGGGCAAATTGTATCGAAATCCCGGGCCCTTTGCAAACCCGCCGCTTCCCTGACAACAACCGATGGCGAGATCTTTCGGCCGAATAAGCCTCTGCAGGCTAACTCGGCCATTTGGCAGGATTCACTCGGCGACAGCCGGAGCAGGCCGCGGAGTCGCCGGAGTTGCAACTGCCGCACGGGCCGCAGCCGCCTTGGCAGCAGCTTCACGAGCAGTTCCCAATGAAGTCCACCCCGCGTCGGCCGGAAGGTGGCACCAGCGCACA
The DNA here is from genome assembly GCA_046075445.1 of Planctomycetota bacterium. Taxonomy (GTDB): domain Bacteria; phylum Planctomycetota; class Planctomycetia; order Pirellulales; family Pirellulaceae; genus BJ22. Next base: position 2,657 of record JBJTQD010000444.1, on the reverse strand, counting down.
TCGAGATCTTGCCCCGAATAAATGCTCGTGAGCAACGCCGCCATCGGAGGCGGAGTCACCAGCAAAACCGACTTGCCAGCGTATTTTCGGGCAAGACGCTCTAACAAAGTACGAGCCCGATCCATGGCGTCATGAATCGACTCACCTTCCGGCGGGTAAAGATATTCGGGATGCTCGGTCCAGCAGCGATACGCTTTGGGCAGAGTCTTCTTGAGGTCATCCAGCCGCCGACCGTGCCAAAGGCCAAAGTCGATGTTCGCGAGTTCCGGCTCAACTTTCACTCGCACCCGCATCAGCCGAGCGATTTTGTCAGCCGTCTCTTCGGCCTGCTGACATGGAGCTCGCAAGACAATGTCAAACTGCTCCCATTGCAGTTGCCGAGCCGCTTCCTCAGCCTGCTGCTCGCCGCGTTCGCTCAAAGGCAAGTCCAGCCGCCCGGAGACACGCCCTTGCAAATCCAATTCAGTCGCCGCTGTGCGCACGACAATCAATTTCATTTCAGCCATTAACTTACCGCGCCTCCTGCGCGCCACTGCTTGCCAAACCGGCTTTTAGACCAGCGGCAATCAACTGATTCAAATCTGAAATCGCGACCGCATAGTCGGGTTGGGCAAAAATCGCCGAACCCACTACCAAGGCCTCCGCCCCGGCCGCGACACATTGTTCAAGCGTGCGAGCATTGACGCCGCCATCGATCTCGAGGAGTAGCGATTCGCCGCCCAAACGCCGCAGCTCAGTCAGCTTCGAGAGGACTTCGGGGCGAAACGACTGACCGCCAAAGCCTGCCTCGACGCTCATCACCACGGCAATATCGCAACCGGGCACCACATCGGCTACTGCTGCGACCGAAGTTCCGGGATTCAGAGCAATCCCAGCCGCAGCGCCTGCTGCATGAATTTCATTGAGGATAGGCCGCGCATCTTTTACGGCTTCAACATGAAAGGTCACGATGTCCGCGCCCGCCTCGACGAATGCCCGCGCGTACTTCGCCGGGTCGGCAATCATCAGGTGAACATCGATCGGCAAGCTGGTCACTTGGCGAATGGCCGAAACGATCGGCAGGCCGTAAGTGAAGTTGGGAACGAAGACCCCGTCCATGACATCGAGGTGTAAAGCAGCCACACCGGCTGCTTCTAATTTCCCAATTTCGCGTTCCAGATTACGGAAGTCACAAAGCAACAAAGAGGGCAACACGGCCGCTCCCCGTTGGCGAATCTTGGCAATAGCAGAATGAGTATTCATCGAGCAGCACGCTGCGAGAGCGTGCCAGAATTCCCAGAGTCGACAGCCAATTCCCGACGCACATGCTGGTCGCTTCCGAATGGAAAGCGGCCAGCCGCCTGGGGGGCAGTCTTGAGAAGAGTTCTCCAAAAACGCTGCGATTCAACTGTGTGTTGAGTTTGCAGCGATCGGGAACGTGTCCTCAGGGTTCCAATCTTATCGCGACTGCTTCGGGATTCCAGCGGCAACTTTCATTTTCAATCGCAAGTCTCGTCCAGACGGGGCTTTCAGCCAATTTTCCAGCAAACTTTGCCCGATTCGAAAATCCGTTTTCGGCGGGATTGACAAGAAGTGACTGGGAATCTTGGGAAAACGCCGCGGCTGTCGTGGACGGCAACCTTGGGGTGGGACGGGTGGGCCGATTGTGACTTTTGGGACTCATGGGAGAGAACAGCCGATCAGCCAGTAGCAAGCCGCTACAAAATTTCCCCATTCCGCATTCTAACTTCGCCTCTTACCGCAGCCGGACCACTTCGCCCGACTGAGCCGCGCGATAGATCGCCGTGATTAATTCCACGCTTCGCCGTCCTTCGACGCCACTCAAGGGCGGCTCCAACCCGGCCTGAATCGATTCAACGAACTCGCGAAACTGAGCTGCATGGTTCTGATGACCAATCGCCTTGGGATCGGTCGCGCCGCCGCTGGTCGCGGGCGAAACGCCGAATTCGCGCCGCACATGCTCGTCACTCGATTCGGGCTGAGTAAATTCCCAGTGCTTGATCTCGTTCTCTTCGACAATCGCGCTACCGCTGGTCCCGTGAATCTCGATTCGCTTTAGCTGACCGGGTGAACTGCATGTCGTTGCCTCGATCACGCCGAGCGCGCCGTTGCGGAATCGCAAACTGGCGACCGCGACATCTTCAACTTCGATTCGCTCGTGACCTCGAGTGGCAGTGAATGCGGTTACTGCTTCTACATCCCCCATCAGCCAAAGCAGCAGATCGACCGTGTGAATTGCCTGGTTCATGAGTGCACCGCCCCCATCGAGAGCCCAAGTGCCGCGCCAAGCTCCACTGTCGTAATACTGCTGAGTCCGGAACCATTTGACGTAGGCGTCCCCGAGGGACAAAGTTCCGAATCGCCCGCTTTGGACGGCTCTTCGCACCACCTGCCAACAAGGCTGGAAGCGAGACGGGAAAATCGTCGCCACATGCACGTTGCATTCGCGCGCAACCGCGAGCATGCGGTCGCATCGCTCGGTTGTAATCTCCAACGGCTTCTCGACCAGCACGTGCTTGCCAGCTCGCATCGCCGAAACCGCCGGCTCAAGATGGTCGCCGCTGGGCGTGCAGATGGTCACGACTTGGATCGCTGGGTCGGCAAGCAACTCCTCTAGGTTGCCGTAGGCGATGCAGCCCGTCTCGGCTGCAAATTTT
>JBJTQD010000443.1:0-4349 GCA_046075445.1 Planctomycetota bacterium | reverse complement strand
TCAGCTTAAGTGCGCCGTTGTAGTTACCCAGCAGCATGTACTGGTCAGCCGAACGGAGCAGGCGGCTTTCTGTTTCTTCGAGGCTGAGCTCTTCATCCAGCCCGAGGTCGAATGCTAGTGCCCGGAGTAGTTTCTCGGAGTTCGTTTTGACGTCGGCTTGCTGGTTTGGGTCGGCATGATCGGCATGCTCATCGCGATGTTCAGGATCAGCGTGATCGGATTCCTCGGCAAATGGCGCGGGGGCGGGCGTGCTGTCAGGCCATGACAGCACCAAACCTGCTATCACTCCACAGCAAAAGAGTGTGGAAACGATCCAGAATTCCACACGAAACATGCTTGGAAACCTCTCGAACCGGGGGAAATTCGACTCTCTTCTTCAGCTAAGCAAACTTAACTGCCGATGTAATCCACAGAGTTTGCCTAATCGTTAAAGTTGAATCGTCGAAAAAAAGACACCAGCTTGAGCAAAATTTTCGCAAGCTGGCAGGAATCCCATCGATAACTTGGCTGTGACGAGTTTCAGGAGCAAGAACCATGAAGATTAATCCTCAGGGATCGCAACCCAATTTGCCGGTTTCGAAGACGGCGGCGGCAGGCTCAACTGCGGCCGGTGTTCAGCGTGAACTGTCCCAAGGAGGGGCTGCCGAAGTTGAAGGGCTGCGGCTGGCTCAATTGGTTCTCACTCTGAAAAGCGAAGCAGGAGACCGCGAAGCCGCCATTAATCAAGCGCGAGCCAAAGTTCAATCCGGTGCTTATCTGACAAGCGCCGGAGCTGCTGCGGCTGCGAATGGCATTCTAGGACTCTAGGCGTATCGCAGCGCCTGGCAGTTCCCCTGCTGACACAGTGACCAATAACTGGATGGAATCTGACATTGGTTCGTGCATGGATGCGGTGATTGACAATTTAAATTCTTTGGGAGGCATTCATGGCTTTAGGGGTAGTTAACAACAGTGGCTCGATCAATGCCCAGAACAATTTGTCGAGGGCACAGTCCTCGTTGAATCGTTCGATTGAACGGCTGTCGTCGGGCTTGAAAGTCAACCGTGGTGCCGACGGCCCCGCGGCTTTGGTCATTTCCGAAAAGCAGCGAGCTCAAATCTCAGGTCTTCGGACTGCGATCGACAATACTGAAAAGGCCGTTTCCGTTGTTCAAACCGCTGAAGGCGCTTTGAGCGAAATCAACAGCCTGCTCGTGAAGGTGCGTGGCTTGGCTCTGGATTCAGCCAATACCGGCGTCAATGACGACGACGCTTTGGCTGCAAACCAAGCTGAAATTACCAACGCTCTCGACACGATTAATCGAATTGCCAACAACACCCAGTTCGGCACCAAGAAGTTGCTGGACGGTTCAGCTGGCAAGACAGGCACCGCCTCCGATGCGGACATTACTTTCCTGAAAGCTGGTAGCTCGACCTCGGCCGGTACCTACGCCGTGAACATCACGGCTGAAGCGGAACGAGCAGTTGCAACTGCTGGCACTGGCCAGACGGCTGCCTTGGCTGCCGACGAAACGTTGACGGTCAATGGCGTCAGCATCACGTTGAGTGCAGGTCTGGACCAAGCTGGCGTCGTTTCCCGGATCAATGAGTACACTGGCCAAACTGGCGTTGTCGCTCAAATCAACGCCGGTGATACCCAGCTGTACACTCAGGACTTCGGAGCAGGCGCCGCGATCAGTGTGACCTCGAATGTGGCTGCTGCAGCTACGAGCTCGGGCTTTGGAACGACGGCTATCACCGACACCGGTGTCGACATTGCGGGAACGATTGGCGGCACGGCAGCATCCGGTTCGGGCGCTGTTCTGACCAGCACCGCGGGCGCTGCTGAGGGAATTTCAATTCGCGCTGCTGTTGATCCGGCGGACGCGACCCTGACCGTAACTGGTGGCCAGGGTAACGTGACGGTCACCGACAACTCGCTGACTTTCCAGATTGGTCCTAACCAGAACCAGACGGTCAACGTTGCGATTGACAAAGTTAATCCAACCGCCCTCGGCGTCGGTTTGGCGAACAACCAGTTTGGCGAGCTCGGTGAAGTAGATGTGACCTCGGCCGCCAAGGCTCAAGACTCGCTGGCTGTCATCGATGCGGCGATTGATGAAATCTCCAACCTCCGCGGTACCCTCGGCGCTTTCCAGGCTAACACCTTGGAATCGACCGCGAACAACCTGCGGGCAACGTTGGAAAATACCGTCAACGCCGAATCTGTGATTCGCGATACCGACTTTGCTCAAGAAATCTCGAACTTCACCAACAACCAGGTTCTGGTCCAAGCTGGTGCCTCGGTTCTGCAAAGTGCAAACCAGTCGTCACAGTTGGTTCTGTCACTGCTGGGCCGATAGTTCGCCGGATTTCTACTCCGCTGTCTGAGATGGGCTTTGGCCTGTCTGGATGAACGGTTAAACCGACACGCGGAGGGGCAATTTTGCCTCTCCGCGTTTTTTCGATTAAAGGAGGTTCCTGATGACGTTCTCGATCGACGGCTTGGTGTCCGGTATCAACACCACTTCCATCATCGACGGCCTGGTCAAGCTGCAGACCAATCAGGTCAATCGGATTAAGGAACAGAAGCAAGCGGTCGTCAACCGCCAGTCGGCTTTCAAAGGAGTCGAAGCAAGGTTACTTTCCCTGCGAGCTTCGCTCAGTCGGCTCAACCGAGTCAGCAGCTCCGTATTTGACGCCCGGACCAGTTCGGTCAGCGATGAATCGATCGTGGCCGCTGCAGCCGGGAGTGGAGCCCAAGTCGGCTCGGTAGCTTTAAAAGTAAACAGCCTGGCGACAGCCGAGATCCGCGGGTCGACCGGATTCACCACAGCGTCTGATCCGATCACTCAGGGCGTGCTTTCGATTCGAGTCGGTAGCCGGGAAGAAGCCGCGGTCACGATCGACGCCAGCAATGCAACGGCCAGCGGACTGGTTTCGGCGATTAACTCGCAGGCCAAAGATGTGACGGCAACACTGGTCAAAGACCAATCGAGTGGACAGTTTCGGGTTTTGATCTCTTCGAAGTATACAGGGACATCCAACGCGATCTCGATCACCAACAATCTCGCCGCGTCCGGCGGCGGAGCAACTCGTCCCGAGTTTACGGGAACGCTGGTACAAGCCGCAGGCAACGCCTCGATTTCAATTGGAGCGGGCGCCGGAGCGATTACCTCTGAATATGAGACTAACCAGGTCGACGATCTCGTGGATGGCGTCACGCTGAACTTGCTCAAAGCCGATGCGAGCAAGACGGTGACGGTATCTGTTGGTGCTGACAATGCGGGCGTGGTTGATACGGTTGGTAATTTCGTCAAGGAATTCAACGGGATCATCCAGTACATTTCCGAGCAATCAGCATTCATCGTCCAGTCGCAATCTGCTGGACCGCTGCTCGGCAATCGCTCCGTGAGCGAGATCCAAAGCCAACTCCGGTCGGTAGTACTCCAGTCGGTTCCGGGGTTAAGCAACACGATCAACCGACTCTCCCGAGTTGGCGTTGGGGTCACGGAAGCCGGCACTTTAACCTTCGACCAGAGCAAACTGCAATCGGCTTTGAGTGGCGAGCTTCCCGGCGTCAGTGCCCGGGATGTGCAGCGGTTGTTTGGTCTCTCGGGTGAGTCCAGCACGGCGGGAGTCGAGTTCCTTTTGGGAAGCACGCGGACTCAGGCCAGCGCGACTCCTTATCAAGTCGATATCAGCCAAGCCGCCGAGCAGGCGACGATCCTTGGCTCCGCACTCGGTGGGTCGATCGAGATCACAGCCGGCCAGAACACATTTGCATTCAAGCTCGATGGGCGGGAAAGCGGCAATCTGACGCTGACCGCCGGAACTTACACACAGTCCCAACTAGCGACCCATCTCGAATCGGTGATTAATTCGTCTTCCACGCTGGGAAATCGCAAGGTGACCGTCAGCGTCGACGATGGGAAACTGCGCATTTCTTCGCAGAGCTACGGCACTAATTCGAAGCTGGAACAGTTATCGGGGTCAGCCCTCACATCTCTCGGTTTCACTGGCTCAGAAACCGATACGGGCGTTGATGTTGTCGGAAAGTTCATCGTCGATGGTAAAACCGAGACCGCAAAGGGCACGGGCCGTTTGCTGATTGGCGACTCAAGCAATGCCAAGACTGCCGATTTGCAAGTGCGGATCGCTCTGACTTCGGCTCAAGTGGTTGCGGGTGCTGAAGCTTCGGTCACTGTCACTCGAGGGGTCACGAGCGAACTGGAGCAATATCTCTCGCGGGTGCTTGATCCGAGCAAGGGTCAGATCAAAAACGGCAACGATTCATTTCAGAGCCAGATCGATGCCTTCGATGCTTCGATCAAGAAAGTAAATGATACGGCTGAGGCAAAGCGAGCCAG
>JBJTQD010000442.1:0-6402 GCA_046075445.1 Planctomycetota bacterium | reverse complement strand
ATGAACCCGCATCGCTTTGGCGTCGGAATCGATGAAGAGACAGGCTTGCTGGTTAGCGGCGACAAAGGCACGGTGATCGGGAACGGTCAAGTTCGTTTTATGGCCACGCCTCAAGGCGGAAAGTCAGCCTCGCCTTCGTTGCTGGTTAGAGATTACTCTTCCGGGGAAGAAGTCGCCCTTGGCTTCTGGCGGGATACGGCTGGGCACTCGATGTTGGCAGAAGAGGAAGCGAAACCGTTGAGTCGCAAGGTCCTGATCGCCGAGAGCCATCTTGTCCCATCGCTGTCGTATTCTCTACTCCACGAATATGAACAAGTGGACTCGCGCCGCTGACTTGAGTAGCCTGATCTTTGCTCGGCAATCCTTTGTAATGGTTTAAGTCGTCTTAGCTTTTTGCTTCGACGACTCGTCCGTCTTTGACGACCGTTGCCCGCGGCTCCGCGCCGATGGTGTAAACCAACTCCAGCGGATGCGTGCAATCCCAGCAAACTAAATCTGCTCGCTTGCCTGACTGCAATGACCCAAGCGTGCTGTCCAGTTGCAATGCGCGAGCCGCGTCGATCGTGATTGCTTGGAGCGCCTCTGCCGGAGTCAACCCAAAAAGAGTCGCAGCCATATTCGCCGCCAGCAAAAGAGATCCGAGCGGCGAGCTGCCCGGATTGAAGTCCGTCGCAACGGCAAAGGGAACGCCATGCTTTCGCAGGAGTTCAACCGGCGGGCGCTGCGTCTCCCTGAGATAGTAATAGGCGCCGGGCAAAAGCACAGCGACGGTCCCCGAAAGAGCCAGTTCGCGGACTCCCGCCTCATCGAGATACTCCAGGTGGTCGACTGAAATCGCTCCCAGCCTCGCCGCCAGTCGGGCTCCTCCCATCAGCGATAACTGCTCGGCATGCAGCTTAATCTGCTTTCCATACTCCAGTCCGCAGCGGAGAACTTGCTCGGTTTGTGACAGGTCAAACGCAATCGACTCACAAAACGCATCGATCGCCTCGCAGTGCTGTGCGGCTGCGGGGACGATTTCGTTGCAGACCAGTTCCACGTAATCGTCGGGCCGCTCTCGATACTCCGGCGGAACGGCGTGGGCCGCCAGCAGCGTCGGAATGACATTCGCAGGAGACTGCGTGGCCAGACGCTGAATGACGTGTAGTTGCTTCAGCTCATTTGCCAAATCGAGTCCATAGCCTGTTTTGATTTCGATAGTCGTCACACCACCGGCGAGCATCTGGTTCAGACGATTCGAGGCAACTTGATAGAGCTCTTCAGCTGAAGCTTCGCGTGTGGCTCGGACCGTCGAAAGAATTCCGCCACCTTGTTTCGCGATCTCCTGATAGCTGACTCCCTCCAGTCGCTTCCGCCAGTCATCGATTCGATTCCCACCGAAGACGAGGTGAGTGTGACAGTCGACGAGCCCCGGCGTCAGCACTCGGCCGCCGCCGTCAAATTGCTGTGCCGTGCGGTAGTCCAACGGCAAGTCGCTCAGGGCACCTACCCACTCGATTCGATTTCCCTGAACGACGACCGCGCCAGAGGGAATCAGCCCCAGCGGGTCGTTGCCTCGAGGCACCATCGTCACGACATTGAAGTTGGCGTAAACGTGGACTGGCAGATCGAGGTTCATCGTTCAAGCTCTTCCAGTAGGTTCGCAAATAGTCGACTGAGTACTGATTGCAGCCGAATGGCCAAGGCAGAATCCCACGTTCGCGTCGCTTCGTCCAGATGGGTCGCTTGGGAGAGTTCCAACTGGAGCCCTTCAATGTTGCTTGAAGGTTGACCGTAGGTTCGCGTGATGTAGCCTCCGACGAATCGGCCGTTGACGACATGGCTGTATCCAGTCAGCTCGCCTGCTGCGAACTGATCGATGGCCTTTTGAAACGATGCAGAGCAAGTCGCTCCGTGATTCGTCCCAAAATTGAAATCTGGAAGCACGCCCGGAAACAGTCTGGGGACTTGGCTGGCGATCGAATGAGCATCAAAGATGAGGATCCGTGGATGCTCGTTTCGAAGCCTCGTTAACTCAGCGCGAATCTGCTCATGGTAAGGCTGCCAGTAGTCCGCGATGCGGCCAGAAATTTCTGCTGCAGTCGGATCGGCACCTTTCCGATAAAGCGGAGTGCCATCGAATTGGATCAGCGGGCAAAGGCCGGTCGTGTTTTGCCCCGGATAAAGACTTTCATCGCTCGGCGGCCGGTTGAGGTCGATCACGTAGCGGCTGGTGAGTGCGACAATCAGCGAAGCATCCCGCAGGACCGGCAGTTCGTAGAGTCGGTCGACAAACCAGTCCGTGTCCGGTAGCCGCCGAGCCGATTCGGTCATTCGTTCCGCAATCTCCGTGGGGAGTTCCGTGCCCGCATGCGGAATGCTGACCAAAACCGGAAGTTTTCCCGGGCGGAAATCGAAGACTGGTGACATCGGGCGCCTCCTTGCGGATCGTTCTTGGCACAGGTTATTTGCGTTATCATAGTGAGTTTGACTCTCGTCTGGCCCTCTTTGGGCTGCTGTTTTCTCTGTTTTGCTTTTCTCACGGATAGACCTGACCATGAGCGTTCTCGAATCGCCCTCCTCGCATCGCGTGATCAAAGCTCAGACCGGCTCGCAACTCAGTTGTCGCAGTTGGTTGACCGAGGCGCCGCTCCGGATGCTGATGAACAACCTTGACCCGGATGTGGCTGAACGCCCGGAGGATCTGGTTGTCTACGGCGGAATCGGCCGGGCCGCTCGAAATTGGGAATGTTACGAGCGGATTGTCGAGTCGCTGCGGCGATTGGAAGCCGACCAGACCTTGTTGATTCAAAGCGGAAAGCCGGTCGGTATCTTCCGCACTCATCCTGATGCGCCGCGCGTGCTAATCGCCAACAGCAATCTCGTGCCCCACTGGGCGACTTGGGAGCACTTCCATCATCTCGACCGCCTCGGACTGATGATGTACGGACAGATGACGGCCGGCTCTTGGATTTACATCGGCAGCCAAGGGATTGTACAGGGGACCTACGAGACGTTTGTCTCGATGGGGCGAACCCACTTCGGCGGAAATCTTGCGGGCAAATGGATTCTCACCGGGGGACTCGGTGGGATGGGTGGAGCCCAACCGCTGGCGGCAACGATGGCAGGAGCTGCCATGCTGGCGATCGAGTGCGATGAGACTCGAATTCAAAAAAGACTCGATACAGGGTATCTCGATTTCTATGCGCCGAGCTTGGATGCCGGGCTGGAGCGAATTCGACAAGCCTGTGCCAAGGGCGAGGCGATTTCCGTCGGCGTTCTCGGTAACGCAGCCGAAATGCTGCCAGAGATGGTTCGTCGCGGGATTCGTCCCGACGCTGTGACCGATCAAACTTCGGCGCACGACCCGCTCAACGGCTACCTGCCCGCCGGATGGTCTTTGGAAAAAGCTCGCAGCCTCCGACAAAGCGATCCACAGGCGGTGATTGCCGCAGCCCGCCGCTCGATGGCCACGCACGTTCGTGCCATGCTTGATTTTCACGCGATGGGAATTCCCGTTTTTGACTACGGCAACAACATTCGCCAAGTGGCACTTGAGGAAGGCGTCGCCAACGCGTTCGACTTCCCCGGATTCGTTCCAGCCTATGTGCGACCGCTATTCTGTCAGGGGATTGGCCCGTTCCGTTGGGCCGCGCTCTCGGGAGACCCCGAAGACATTTACCGCACCGACGCCAAAGTCAAGGAACTGATTCCTGACGACCCGCATCTGCACAATTGGCTCGACATGGCTCGCAAGCGGATCCATTTCCAAGGATTGCCAGCCCGAATCTGCTGGGTTGGACTGGGCCAGCGACACCGCTTGGGTCTCGCTTTCAACGAGATGGTGAGAAACGGCGAACTCTCGGCCCCGGTCGTGATCGGTCGCGATCACCTAGACTCTGGCAGCGTCGCCAGCCCCAACCGTGAAACCGAAGCGATGCTTGACGGCTCGGATGCGGTCAGCGACTGGCCGCTGCTGAATGCGCTGCTTAATACGGCCAGCGGAGCGACTTGGGTCAGCCTTCATCATGGGGGCGGCGTCGGCATGGGCTACTCGCAACATTCCGGCGTCGTGATCTGCTGCGATGGAACACGTGAAGCCGACGCGCGAATCGAACGGGTACTCTTCAACGACCCAGCCACCGGCGTCATGCGACACGCCGATGCCGGCTACGAAATCGCGGTCGACTGCGCCCGTAAAAATCACCTCGACCTCCCCATGATCGGCTAACCACTTTCCTTTTTCCACTTCCTTCCTTCCTACTTCCTCTCTTTATTTCTTTCCGTTCTTTATCTCTTTCTCCCTTCTTCCCTCCGCGTCCCCTGTGTCTCTGTGTTTCCCCCCTCTTCCCCACCGCTAGCAGCACGAAAGCCTTGATTTCTCGACTGGAGCGACCTGACAGCGGCCGCTATACTCCCCGCCCCGCGACGGAAATCGGGAATCCGTTGACGGAAAATTACTTGGTCGGCCAGGGAGCTATCAGCGATGCGACGGATTGCAATCATCAATCAAAAGGGCGGCGTTGGGAAAACAACAACCGCAGTCAATCTGGCCGCCGCGCTGGGCGAGCAGGGGCAACGAGTTTGCCTGATTGACCTCGACCCGCAGGCTCACGCTTCGCTGCACGTCGGCATTGTCTTGAGCGCCGGCCAGCCCTCGATTTACCACTGCCTGACCGGCTTGGCCAGCTTGGATCAAGCTCGTCAGCGAGTCGACGACCATCTTTGGATTGTTCCCTCGCATATCGACTTGGCGGCTGCGGAACTGGAACTCGCCGGAGAAGTAGGCCGTGAAATCATCTTGCGGGAGCTAGTTGCTCGGGACACCGAGGAATTTGACTACCTGATCATCGACTGCCCGCCATCGTTGGGTGTGTTGACGCTTAATGCCTTGACCACCGCAGGAGAGGTCTTCCTGCCGATGCAGCCCCACTATCTCGCGCTGCATGGCTTCAGCAAACTGCTCCGTACGATCGAACTCGTTGCTCGGCGACTGAACCCGGTGCTTACGCTCACTGGAGTCGTGTTCTGTATGCTTGAGAGCAGCACAAGGCTGGCTCAGGAAGTCATCACCGAAGTCGAAGAGTTCTTCGCCAACGAGCGCCGCACGGACGGCCTCTGGTCAGAGGCGATTACCTTCGAAACCAAAATCCGGCGCAATATTCGGCTGGCCGAAGCCCCCAGTCATGGGCAGACGATCTTTCAGTATTCCGGCACCTCGCATGGGGCTGAAGATTACCGTCAACTATCGCTTGAGGTGCAAGAGCAAACGACTCTGCTGCCCGCGCAGCCCGATTGGCCACTACTGAGCAATCTCGACGAATAAAGCTTTCGCTGAACTCTCTCGCGATCAGAATCGCCGAGCGAGTTTTGTACCGCTAAGTCGGCTCTTCAGCCTCGCGTGCTTTGTAGCGTGCCGAGGACTCCTCGGAGTGAGTTCAAATAGAGCTCAAGCAAAGGATCGCTGGATGGATGACATTGGCAATCGATTGTCCTCTGCCGAATCGCCGCGGGATCCGCTGCGTAAAACCAAGCCTGGCGAAAGGCATCGAGTGCCTTGATCGCGGGGCCCTGCATTCCCGCGGTCGATTGCTCACTCTGGGCAGCCATCGTCGAAAGAAAGGGAAACGCCAGGCGAGCGCGAAGTTCGCCGCGGCGAATAAGCTGCTGCATTGCGACATCGATTGTCTGGTTGCTTTGCCATTTTCCGCCAAGCAATTCGCCCAGTCGTCCAAGGCTGCGCTGGTTGACGAGGTAAGACGTCGTTCCCGTAAAGGCGAGTTGGCGGAGGTCGATCAGCGAGATCCGCTTCTCTTTAAGAAAAGCCTTGCGGGCCGCGCAAAGTTCAGCGAACTGCTCGGGAGTTGGCGGCGGGTGGAAATAGACGTCCGTGAAAATCAGGTCCCAGCTTGCCTCATCCAGTTGCAACTCGTCCAGAACTCGCACCAAGAGCGGGCTCAGGGCGGCGTCATCCTCAAGCACATGGAGATGACTTCCTTTACCCTCGGCCTGCCGCCAGACAGCGAGATGGCTGAGCCAACATCCCAGTTGGCCTCCGGTCAGCGTAGTTTGCGACCGTTCTCTGGTTTGATCACCGCGAATCGCGTCGAATCGCTGGTACTTTTCGGCTAAGCCGAGGCTTGAAAGCTCGGCTTCCATTCGTCTTCGCCTGTCTCGGCTCGAGTCGAGATTGATGTATAGGCCTGTGTAAAGCATCGGTGAGGGAGCTTTGTGCGAAAGAGTGGGAGTTATCTCGATTCGGGAATTTAATGGGAACCCAGAGGCACCAAGTAGATTTTATCGCCTTCTCGGTACAGCGATCGGCAGCACATAAAAACCGGAGTTGAGCGAAGAAAGGGTTTTTCGCGGCCCGCCGTTGGCAGTTTTTGGAAAATTTTTGGTTCTTGCGAACCAATCTGAGGA
>JBJTQD010000441.1:0-2184 GCA_046075445.1 Planctomycetota bacterium | reverse complement strand
GGTGACGATCCGGCGGTCGCGAGCGAATACTTCAAGGACCGGGGCTTTCAGATCCCGAAGATGACTGAGCTGACCAAGGAACTGGCGGCGTTTGAATATCTCGATGTGGGTAAAAAAATTCCCAACTACACGCCGTCCAATCAGTGGGGCGCGCAGGGCGAACCGCTGAACATGATGCAGCGGCCGATGGAGCCCAAGGAATCTCAAAAGCACATCGTCACGCCGGAAGGCTTTCGCGTTGAACTGTTTGTCTCGGAGCCCGACCTCAAGGGCAAACCGATCTACATGACTTGGGATGAGCGCGGACGACTCTGGGTTTGCGAGACGCTTGACTATCCGAACGAGTTGCAGCCACCAGGCACAGGTCGCGACCGGATTCGGATTTGCGAAGACACCAATGGAGACGGCCGAGCCGACAAGTTTACGGTCTTCGCCGAGAACCTCAGCATTCCCGCTTCGCTCGCGTTCCACAAGGGCGGCGTGATTGTGCAGAACGGCGTCCAGACGCTTTACCTTCGCGACACTAATGGCGACGACCAAGCCGACGAGCGCGAACTTTGGTACGAGGGCTGGAATCAGGGTGACACGCACGGCGGCGTGAGCAATTTCCAGTACGGACTCGACAACTGGATTTGGGCGATGCAGGGTTACAACCACTCGGAGCCATCGGGGAACAAGAAGTACCCAGGATTCCACCAAGGTTTTTTCCGCATCAATCCGAATACCCGGGAAATTGAATTCCTGCGGGCGACGAACAACAACACCTGGGGATTGGGGATTACCGAAGAAGGATTGATTTTCGGATCGACCGCTAATGGCAATCCATCGGTCTTCATGCCGATTCCCAACCGCTACTACGAGCAAGTTGCGGGCTGGCGGAAGTCGCTGACGCTCAGCTCAATTGCCGACTCAAACAAGTTCCAGCCAATTACGGAACGCGTTCGCCAAGTCGATTGGCACGGTGGTTACACCGCGGCGGCGGGTCATGCGATTTACACGGGGCGGAACTATCCTCAGGAATACTGGAACCAGACGGCGTTCGTTTGCGAACCGACCGGGCATCTGGTTGGCACGTTTATTCTCAAGCGTGACGGGGCGGGTTATCGCTCGTCCAATCCGTTCAATTTGGTCGCCAGCAACGATGAGTGGACCGCGCCGATCATGGCCGAGATTGGGCCGGACGGAAACGTCTGGGTAATCGATTGGTACAACTACATTGTGCAGCACAATCCGACGCCGCAAGGGTTTCAAACTGGCAAGGGAGCGGCTTACGAGTCGGACCTTCGCGACAAGAAGCACGGCCGGGTTTACCGGGTAGTTTATAACGACAAGCCAGCCACGGCCCCGCCCAAGCTTGATCCCAAAGATGTGAGCAGCTTAATCGCGGGACTGAGTCATCCGACGCAGCTTTGGCGGAAGCACGCCCAGCGATTGCTCGTCGAGCGGGGCAAGTGGGATATCATTCCGGCGCTGCTGCGGCTCATGGCCAACCGCGAGATCGACGAAATCGGCTTGAACGTCGGAGCGATTCACGCACTGTGGACCTTACGCGGACTGGACGCAATCACCTCGGAGAATCCGGAAGTGATCGAGGCAGTCGGTAATTGTTTGAGCCATCCCTCCGCCGGCGTTCGCCGCAACGCATTGCAGGTGATTCCGGGCAACGATGTCACGGTCGGAAAAATTACCCGCAACAAATTGCTCTCTGACGAAGACCCGCAAGTTCGTTTGCAGGCATTCTTGACTTTGGCGGATATTCCATCGAGCGAACTGGCAGCGATTGCGGCGGTTGAGGGTCTGCGCGAACCGGTGAATTTCCGCGACCAGCAAATTCGCGATGCGGCGACCAGTGCACTCGCTCGTCACGCCCGCTATGCCTTGCCCGAACTTGCACGGCTGAAGGACCTGCCCGAAGAGCTTCGCGAGCCGCTGGCGATTGTCGCCGAGCACGCCGCGCGGCGTTCGGCCACGGAGGTTCTTGATTTGCCCGGGGTGCTGAGCGGATTGAACAAAGCTGAGCCGGAAGTTTCGGCGATCATCGTGCGAGCGTTGGTGGCCGGTTTTCCTGAACGATCCGCCGTCAGTTTGAACCCTGACTTAGAGGAAGGGCTCGTAACCTTGGTCGAACGACTGCCAATGGCGGATCGGTCGCCGGTCTTGCAGCTGGCTGACCGCTGGGGCAGC
>JBJTQD010000440.1:0-1843 GCA_046075445.1 Planctomycetota bacterium | reverse complement strand
CAGCTGACTTGGAAAGAAGAAACCTGCTTTGTTTATGACAGGGAGTTCAATCAAGTCGACAAATTTTCCTACGACACCGATGGCTGGGGGCTAACCAGTACCGAAACCGATTTGGTGATGAGTAACGGCACTCACAAACTCTCGTTCCGCGACCCCAAGACTTTTGAAGAACGCCGTTACGTCTGGGTGCGAATGAGTGGACGCTTAGTGCCGCGACTCAATGAATTGGAATACTACGCAGGAAAGATCTACGCCAATCAACTCGATAGCGATTTGGTTTTCGCAATCGATCCCCAGACTGGTAACGTCCTCAGGGTAATCGATTTGGCTGGACTATGGCCGTTTAAAGAGCGGACGCGCGAAGGGAGTGTGCTCAATGGGCTGGCCGTCATGCCCGGAACCAAACGCCTCTTTGCGACTGGAAAATACTGCCCCAAGATTTACGAGTTGGAACTGATTGAGAAATAGTTGTCGCTTCCTACAGTTTCCGAACAGGCCCCTGCTTTTCAATCAACGCGCGGTGCGCTTTAAACCATGAACGTGGCTCAGATAATTGCGACCAAGCGCGATGGTCTGGAACTGTCTGCGGAGCAAATCGACTTCCTTGTCGCTGGCTATGCGGCCAAGCGAATCGAGGACTATCAACTGGCTGCTTGGGCGATGGCCGTTTATTTCCAAGGGATGACTGAGCAGGAGACGCTGCAGCTCACGCGGTCCATGCTGGCCACCGGCAAACCACTCCGTTGGCCGCCCGGCCGACCTAAAGTCGACAAGCACTCAACCGGAGGAATCGGAGACAAGACCTCGATCCCGCTCGCTCCCATCCTCGCCGAGTGTGGCGTCGATGTGCCGATGATCTCGGGAAGAGGGCTCGGGCCGACCGGTGGAACGCTCGACAAACTCGAGTCGATCGCCGGCTTTCGGACTGACCTGACCAACGCGGAGATTCAGGCGGTTGTGGCCGATGTTGGCTGTGTGATCACGGGAGCATCCAGCGAAATCGCTCCCGCCGATAAGCGCCTTTACGCGCTTCGCGATGTGACGGGGACCGTTCCGGCGATTCCACTAATAACCGCCAGCATTCTGAGCAAGAAACTCTCTGAGGGCCTGGATGCTCTCGTGCTCGACGTCAAATGGGGCAATGGAGCGTTTATGAAAACTCGCGCGCGAGCGCGAGCACTCGCCCTTTCACTCGTTCGAGTGGCAACCTTAATGGGCGTGTCGACCCGAGCCTTGATGACAGATATGAATCGCCCGCTCGGCCGAATGATTGGGAATGGACTCGAAATCGATGAGTCGCTCGAAATCCTCTCCGGCGATGGCCCTGACGACTCGCGCGGATTGACGATTCGTTTGGGAGCCGAACTGCTCGTGCTGGCTGGCGTTCAGCCTGACTTGGCGGCGGCAACCGCGGCAATCAATCGTGTGATCGCCAGTGGCAAAGCGCGGGAACGCTTTGAAAGAATGGTTCTCGCTCAGGGTGGTGATTTGAGCCACGCGTACTCCAAGCCAAAGTCGCGTGAGTTGCGAGCTGACCGCAGCGGCTATCTGGCAGCGATCGATTGCGAGCAACTCGGCCTCGCCGTGATCGAAATGGGCGGAGGCCGAAAGGCACTCGGCGATAAGATCGACTCGGGAGTTGGGATCGAAATGCTTTGCGAGGTTGGGCAGAAGGTCGCCGCGGGGGAGCCGGTCGCAAGAGTCTATTCCCGCGGTACCAATCAGGAACTTGACCAGCACGTTTTGCAGGCCTTCACTTGGAGCGATTCGCAACCGCAAATCGAACCGCTGGTCGTCGAAGTGATTGATTCCAAGAGTTTGGAGGTAGCTGATGAAAACGGAA
>JBJTQD010000439.1:0-8346 GCA_046075445.1 Planctomycetota bacterium | reverse complement strand
TGCAAGCCAAAGCAGCAGCCCAGCCGTTTCCTTCCAAGAACTGCCTCGCAATGAGCGGCAAATCGCTCATGCCGAGTCCTACCAGTTTGATGCTTTGCCACCTGTGTCGGGCAACGGAATCACGAACCTCGAAGACTTGATTCGGCTAGACCGTCCGCTGGCAGGATCCGTTGGCGGTGCTCAAGAACTGCCGTCCGTACCTGGCGATATGCTGCTTGCAGCCCGCCAGCTCGAGCCCGAGCGCCCCATCGCGGGTAGTGCTGTGACTCAAGAAAAAGTTCCAGACGTCCAGGAATGGTGGCGGATGGAAGTCGCTTCCGAGATTTGCGACTTGCCGCAATCCGAGAAGCTCGACGTCGAAACGCTCATCCAGCTGACCCTGCGTGGCTCGCCTCGCCTGCAAGCTATCAGCCAAGAGCCACTTGTTCGTGAAGAGGATGCGTCGATTGCTCGGGCCGACTTCGACCCGGTCTTGTTCGCTAAGTCCCTCTACGACGATCGGACCGACCCAGTTGGTAATACCCTGACGACGGGTGGTTTGCCGTTTTTGAAGGACAATATTTGGACAGGGCAAGCCGGTATCCGCCGCAAGTACTTTACGGGCGGTCGGGTTGAGGCTTCTCAGTTACTTGGTTTCCAGAACAGCAACTCGCGGTTCTTCGTACCCCAAGACCAAGGAACGGCGACTCTGGCAATTAATCTGCAGCAACCTCTGTTGCGGGGTGCCGGTCAGACTTACAACCGGTCCCAAATTGTGATCGCCCAGCTCAACGCCGGGGCTTCTTGGGACGAAGTGGCCGGCCAACTGCAAGACGAACTCTCCGGGGCGGTGATTACCTACTGGGAGCTTTACGCAAGTCGCGCTCGCTACCTGCAACTGCTGCGGAATTACAATCGTGGCGTTGAAGTGCTGAAGCGTTTGGAAGCTCGCGCCGAGTACGACGTGCAGGCTTTACAACTTGCCCAAGCTCGGGCAGCAGTGACTTCGCGCAAGGTTGAGCTTTTCAATGCCTTGCTTGACGTCAGGAATCTCGAGACCGAGATCCGCCGGATCGTGGGTGATTCGCAGCTTGCGAATTCCGATCAGATTGAGTTGTTGACGACGGAGCCCCCCATGGAGGTTGTCGAGCCACTAGAACTCTCGCAAATCGTCGAAGTTGCCTTGGCAAACCGCCCGGAAATCCGCCAGCAAATGGCTAAACTGAAAGCCGCAGCGGTGCAGAACGATGTGTCGCGCAACGAAATGCTGCCTGACCTATCTTTGCTCTTTGGAACCTACGTCAAAGGTTTGAAAGGTGACTCGGCTCTGGGACAAGCTTGGGAACAACAGTTCGTCAATTCGACTCCGGGTTACTCGGCTGGATTGCAATATGAATTCCCTTGGCGGAACCGGGCGGCCATCAGCCGCAACCGCCAGAACCGGCTTACCTATGTCCGCACCCAAGCCGAACTGGAAAAAGTCACCGTTGACGTGATTGCCGATAATCAAAAGAAATATCGCACCTTAAAAGCAGCTATTCAGACGCTCGATTCGGCTCGCACGGCGCTCGACGCGGCATGGATGGAGCTCTCGCAAATCCAAGCGAGATGGGAAGCTTTCCCGCTGATTGAAGGCGACTGGTACGAGGGGCAGACGCAAAGCTTGTTGCTCGATCAGTTGCTCAATGCCCAGCAAAAAGTCACCGAGCATGAACGCGAAGTGACGAGTGCTGAAGTCGAGATGAAGCGTGCTCAAATCGCCTTAAAGCGAGCGATGGGTACCGTTCTGGATTACTACCAAGTAGATACAGATACCATTTGGATGGATGGGCTGCCTCAGGTCGAGTACAACGCCAGTGGCATGCCGATCGCACCTGGAGCGGAGATGATGCCGAAGGATGATGCGACGGCCCCGCTGAATGAAATCAAGCAATAGCGACTGGCTCTTCGCGCTAGCCCCGGTTCGGCGGCTAAAACAAACAGCGCTGGGCGATGGTCTCCCTCGGCGCTGGGCGATGGTCTCCCGACCTCGCCCCAGGTGCGGTATCCCGAATGTTTCGCGAGAACTCACTTCCACGTCGAACCGCCTTGCCCCCCGGTGAATTTTCTATCATCCCCGCTCGGTCTTTGGGCGGCGGCGTTCGTTTCGAAATTTCAAATAATTGCATCCGTTAACCCGAGGTGACGCTGCCGGAATGCTCCGCATCTATTGGCCGCTCTACCCCGGGGCTGAAGGCTGTAGGGCCTTTGGCTTAAAGAGCCGTGTAGGAGTGCTGCGCGAACGCGAGCGGCGCGGTAGACGAAAGGCCAGTAAACGCTCTGAGGCAACAAAAAAACCGCTGGTGATTTGACTCACCAGCGGCTTGAGAGATGCCGTAAAGACTTGGGTATAGTTTGTTGAGCAGCCGCCGGGGTGTCGCATCTTCAACCGAAGCGACTTCCGACGACTGGTTCAACTCCGTAGGCTTAGTTGCCCACTGGTCCGACCTGAGCTTGCTCTTCTTCCTCTTGGATGATGATGCGAGGTGTCACCATCATCATGATGTTGGAAGTTTCGCGACCGACAGCAACGTTCTTAAACAATCGGTTGATGTAAGGAATGTTGCTGAGCATTGGAACACCGCGTTCGACACGGCCTTCCTGCATCCGTTTGATGCCGCCGAGGAGAACCGTACCACCATCCGGAACGCTGACGACCGTTTGGACAGTCGTGCTGGCGAGCACCGGTTGCTGGACCGTTACACCTTCGGATTCAGTTTCGATTTCTTTATTATTCCCATTCTGATTGTTATTGTTGCCGTTGCCATTCTGGCCCTGATTCAGGAGGTCCTGCAGCAGGTTGTCAGAGCTTCGGCGAACGCGTCGACGGCCATCGAAAGTGAACGTCTTCACATCAGTAATGGTGCTGAAGTAGGGAACCAGAGACATCCGGATGAAGCGTCGGTCGTCGGAGGCGACGGCTTGGACGGTCAATGACGTTCCGTCTGGCATAATCGAAATCACCGGTTGGTGAGCGACGGCGAAGTCGCCGACGACCGGGACAACCGAGGTTACGAACGGACGTTGTTGGATATCCTGCACACTACCGCTCTGACCGTTGAACATGGTCACGGTCGGAGCTTGCGAAATGTTCGTCCGTTGGTCACCCTTGGCGGCCTGAATCAGGAAGAACACTTCGATGTCGCTGAGGATGGCAAATCCGAAGTTCGCCGCTGTGCTGGCATCAAAGCCACCGAAGGTCGGTACAGCGGAGGTGAAACTACCCTGCCTGAACTGCAGATCGAGGTCTGCAGTCGGTTGACCGCGTGGGTCAAGACCGACGACTGAACTCGGGCGGACGACATCACCGATGGGTGGAGTCAATCCGGAGTTGTCGGCGATGTTGAAGTCGAAGTCGACGCCGATTCGTTCGAAGAAGGTATCACGCAAGGTAATAAACCGGACTTCGACAACAATCTGCACGTCATTCAACTCTCGCAATCGCTTGAGCAGGTCCTGGATTTGGTCCTGAACATCTTGAGTTTGCGAGACAATTAGGCTGAGGTTCGGTACGAATGCTTGAATCGTGCCATCACCGTTGCCTGTTTCTTGCCATTCGTCTGGAGCGATGGTGCTCTGAATCAAGTCGATCAGCGGTTCGAAGTCAGCTTCAGTCACACCACCCAGATTCGGAGCGCCCATCGTGTTGTAGACGGCTTGTCCGGTCTGTGGACCATTGCTGTAGTCATTCCGTCCGCCCCAGCCCCAAGCTGCGGCTGGCGCCAAGCCACCGGGCAACTGCTGAGCCATAGCCGCGGTGTTAACCGGTTGGTTCGGCTGTTGGGGTGTCATGTTCTGAGCCAACACCGAGTTCTGGGTGTTGAGGCTCTGATTCGGCGTAATGAAGTTCATCTGCGTCGGACCCTGCTGCGGGGTGATTGGTGTAACCAAGTCACCGACGTAGTAAGTCTTTGGCTGGACGTTCTTCCGCTGAGCGTTCTTGCTGGTAACCTTGATGACTTCGTCTTCAACGACGAAGACCAAGCCAACCGAGCCGAGCACGACATTCAGGGCACTCTGCAGAGTAATCGGTTCGCGAATCGGTACATCCACGGGGCGGCTGGCGTCGACGCTTTCGGCAGCAAGTGCCAACTGGTCGAATACGATATTCACGCCACCTTGCTGAGCGAGTTGCTCAACGGCCTCGGAGAGAGGACCGCGGAAGTCGCCTTGAACCTTGGTGTTCTTGAGAGCGTTCCAGATGGTACGTTCGGTTTCCGAGTTGTACTGACGGTCACCGAGAGCCTTGAGCCTTTGTTGAGTGCGGCGGTTCCACATTTCGGCATCGCCGAATTGCATTGGAACGGCACTGTCCATCGGAGTCCCGAGCTCTTCCATGTCGCGGCCGATCGCCTTCTGGATGTTGCTTTCCTTGGTGTCAGCCAAAGCGTTGAGCTCGCCCATACGAGCGCTCATCTTCGCCTTTTCAAACAGCAGTGCGGCAACTTCGCTGTCGGGATCGAGTTCAGCAGCTTGGCGGGCAACCTGTTCGGCTTCCGCATAGCGTTGCTGATCGAGCAGTCGATTGAAGTCCTCGACGAGCTTTTGAATCTGCTTCTCAACCTGATAACGCTGTTCGCGGGTCAGTTCGACCTGCTCCAGGCGTTCGTTGTTCGCTTGAAGATTTTGGATGTCAGGAAGATTTTGCTGAATGTAGCGTTGCATCTCCTGAATATCGCGATCGACGATGGTCAGCAGCGGTCCCTTGTTGGTTTCCGACAAAGCGCTGGCCGAGACTTCGCCTCGCAACTCCATCATCTTGGAAAGAGCAGCTTGGGGATCCTTGGAGATGACTCGCTCGGCTTCGGCGCGGGTCTTGAAGACGCTGCCGTGCAACTGGCGGAACAGAGCTTGTTCCGTGTCGTTGAGTGCCGAGAGGTCGATTTCCTCAGTTTCCTGTGGCTTGGTATCGGTGGCCGAGACCTGAGCAACCTTGGTCGAATCTTGTTCGGGGACGTAGCCTGCATTGGACACGCCACCGGCAGCATTCCCTTGGAAGCCCGCTGGAGCAACCGCTGGCGTCGCACCACGAGTGGTCATCGCCTTTTGAACAGTCAGCTCCATTTGCCATGGACGAACTTGATTGGCACCGAAAGCCGAATCGGGGACGTTCATCGCCTTGGCCTTGGCAACCAAAGCAGCGGCGTCTTCCCAGCGACTCTGGTCACAAGCCAGTTGAGCTTCTGACATCAGCTTGAGGCAATCTGCCATGCGGCTGTCGTCAGACATCTTCATTGGAGCAGTTGCGGTTTTCGGAGCCGGCATCGCATCGCCGCGAGCAACGCTGATCTTCATCCGCATCGCATCGGGATCCATTCCCATCGACTTGAAGTCGACCGGGAACTTAGCTGCCTGTCCGAGCAGTTGCTCAGCACCGGTCCAGTCCTTGTGAACCAGCATCTGGTCGGCTTGTTCCATCAGGAAGCGAGCCGCCTGTTGATTGAATTGATTGGCATCACCGGTCTTGGACATCTCGACCAGTTCGCTCTGACGCTTGATCATCTCGCCGACTTTCGCCGGTGAGTCGCCCCAGGCATTAAACTCGCCACCCAGCTTTTGAGCTTCGTTCATGTGGCGATTGGCAGCAGCCATGTCACCCGATGCCAAAGCCTTGCGAGCTTGCAGCAAAGACTGCATCGCTGGCGGAGTAGGCATGGCAGCAGCTGGAGCGGCCGGAGCAGCAGCAGGGGCTGCGGCAGCAGGTCCAAGTTTCTGCTTGAGGGCCTCGATCTTCTGCATCGTAGCAGGATCCTGGCCCGGTTGTTTGGCGACCGCAGTCGCAACTTCAAGGTAGCGTCCAGCAAGATCCATCTTGCCTTGGCTAATCGCCTGCTCAGCATCACGCAGCCAGGTCTGGACGCGTTCCGTCCCTCCCTGAGCCGGTTGGCTGGCAGTTGCAGGTTGCTGCGGGGCTTGCGCCTGAGCAACTGCAATGGTTTGACCCGCGGCGACCACAAAGATCAGGCCCGCAGACCAAAAGCGCTTACTAAAAAATTCGGAGACTCTCACGCATCTCTCCTTGTCACGTGACGCTGGATACCCAGTAAAAAACAGATCGCTGTCAGTCGGAGCCAAGCATCCCGAGGGGGGCGGCTTGTCAGCCACGATTTAATGAAGCTGTTACCAGCCTCAAGTCGTCTCTGATTCCTTGCGTACCCAATGCGCAGAACCAGCGACGAGTCCGAAGACAGCGCACGGCATTAAAGTTTTCGTGGGCTGTAAATAAGAAACGGCAGAGCGCGCGGTCAATATCAAACGTATCCGTGTTAAACTCTTCTTTTTTGGCAAAATATGCGGGCTGCTATCACAAAACTGCTGGCAGAATCCCCTTCGCAAATTACCCAGAATTGCGGCATCGATGGCAAGCTGTGCAAGTTAACAGCGAGTTTGCCGCGCGCAAAAGAAGTGTTGATGACCACGCACAAGCGACGTCAGAAGGCGGAATGCAGAAGGCAGAATGACCGCGCTCGGCGCGGGTCTCCCGACCCCGCCGAAAGCGAATGCAGTTTGCCGCTAACAGGTTTCTCTCCCACGAGTCCCATCATTCTCGCCACTCGCCGCTCGCCACTCGCCACTCGCCGCTCGCCACTCGCCACTCGCAACTCGCATCTCTCAACTCGCAACTCGCAACTCTACCCCCCGAGCAACGAAAGAAACCCCGCACCCTTCCCAACCGCACGCAGGTCGCTAGCAAGAAAACGGCCAGGAACTAAACGGCCGATACGACTGAGCTCGAATTCCATCCGGCGCTCGCGGTTGTTCCAGTAAACCTGCGCAATGCGGGCGATTTGGGGCGTTAAACGTCCTAGTTGCGAACGCACCTCGACCTGCTCCCCCAACTTAAACGGCGGCTCTGGCGTCTCGATCCACATCGTCGGACGGACGCGAAGTTGGTGCCGGCCGTAGCTCAGCAAATTGAACTCCTCATCCAAGTCCTGGCGGAGGAAGACGCGGTTACCCGGTAGCAATCGCTCCGCAAGCCAGAGGTCATCGGGGTGCACATTGTGCAACCCCTCTTCCGGCCAAGTCACATAGACGCCCCATTTGTCGGGGCGCCGTAGCGACTGTTTCGTTGAAATGGATGTTTCGCAATACACGTCAGTAAAGGCGGCGCAGGAAGGAGCGAGTCGTTCAGTCGTATAATCGCGTTACACTTTTTTCAGCATCGTGACGCGGCCGGTCGTGACCCACTCTGTGACCATGATGTTACCGTTGTGGTCAAAGCAGGCGTCATGCGGATGGACAAAGCGCCCAGCTCGCCACTCGGCTGGCGTTCCTCGCATCTTGAATCCGTCGAGCGCCTTTTCACGCCACTGAGGATCGTCACCCAGTTGAGCCACCACCTTGTTGGACTTATCCAGCAGCGTGACTCGGCAATGCAGGTCAGGCACGACCATCAGGTCGCCCTTGGTGTCGATGTCTGCGGGGAAAAGGAAGCCGTCCAGCTTACTGAGAAACTTGCCGTTCATATCGAAGAACTGCAATCGCTTGTTGGCTCGGTCGCAAACGGCGAGTTTGGGCTGGCCGTCGCGCGAATCAAGCCACTGTCCGTGCGGCGTTTGAAATTGACCGTCGCCCGTGCCCGTACCGCCAATCGAGCGGACGTACTTGGCATCCTTGTCGTACTGGTGAATCAAATTGCTGCCGTAACCATCACCCAGGAAGAAACCGCCATCGGGTGAAAAGCTAGTGTTAGTCGGCCGGAACGGCATCTTTTCTTTGTACAGAGCGGTCTCTTCTTGAATGACCTTCAGCGGCTTGCGCCAAACCCACTCACCGTTGAGGTCGATTTTGGCGAATCCGTTTTGATCGAAGGCTGGCGAGAGATACAAAAACTCCTGACCATTCTCTTCGCGGATATCGATCCCGTGGCCGTTGCCTTCAAATTCTGGTGCCAGCGACTTGATGAATTTTCCATCTGGATCAAAGACGAAAATGGAACCCGGCTTGCCCTGATGCGAAATGTAGAAGCAACCGCTTTTGTCGATGCAAACGCCGTGTGATGCGTCGCCGTAGTGATGGTCAGCAGGCAGTTCACCCCAATTGTGATGACATTCGAAACGATACTCGCCCTCGCCAACGATCGGCTTGTCATAGCCAGTCCGTTTGGGCAGCAGCAGAGTCGGTGCAGCAAGAGCAAGCGAACCAGCGGCCGTTGTTTGGAGAAAGCTCCGTCGGGAAAGTCCAGATGAGGATCGGGCGACGGGATCGTTTGACTTGCGATTCATCGATTTACCTATGCAAAGAATGACTGAAAGATGACCCCAACAGTCTAACGGCGAGCCGCACGTTTTGCGCTAATTCTCTGTCGACGAGGGTTTCCTCAGG
>JBJTQD010000438.1:0-2839 GCA_046075445.1 Planctomycetota bacterium | reverse complement strand
ATCCAGACACTCACCTAAGAACTGCCTACGGATATCGACAATCTCTCGGTCCTTCGTAATCACCGAAGCCAACTGGTCGATGACAGAGATATCGAGATAAGTCGCATTCCGCTTGCGATTTCTCCAAAATTTTTGCACTTGATGGTAGGCGATTACGCTTAACCAACCGGTAAAGTTTGTCCCTAGCACAAAATTCTGGTGCTCACGCCACATCACCACGCTGACTTCTTGCATCACATCTTCAGCGTCTTCCGGATTGCCCAACAACGTCACGAGATAACCAAACAACCAACGCTGATGCTGCGAGTAAAGCCGAACGACTGCCTCGCTGTGCTGAGCCGCACTGCGAGTCCCGCCTTGAGCTGCATCGGTTGAGTCAGCGGCAGCGTCCGGCGGATTGCTCTCGCCACCTTCTGCGTCGTCTGGCTTCATCGCTGACCTCCCAATCCCGCCGACGGAGCGCCTCAGGACCTTGCCCAAAGCGTGCGCCGCCTTTTCTATTGTTCGAATCCCAAAGACCTTCCCCGACAAATTCAAATCAACCAATCATCACTTTCGCACCACGAACCCAAGCTCAATCCTGAGACAAAATCAGAACTGAGTAGGGTGCGACCGATACCGTACCAGAAAAAGGCATCCCGTCCCAACCGAATTGGTCACCCGTAACGTCCGGAGAGTAAAAGTTGCCGAAGTCGGACGAGTAACCTTGCCAGTCGCTATTAAATCGCACGCGCCAGACTCCGCCCCGCGGTAAGCCAATGCGGTAATTGTTGACAGCTTGATCCCTAAAGTTGCAGATCACGATCACATCATCACCCGGACCGCCATTTTGCCAGCGATGAAACGCGACAACTTTAGCACTGTTGTTGACGTGAAACACGTTCTTCTCGTGACCCCGCAAGCCACGAGTCTGGTTGTACCAATTCCGCCGCAACCGAATCAGGTCTTGGTACATCCGGCGTATGCCACCGTAAGTCTGAGCCTTCGACCAATCAACCGGGTCCGAATCTTGAAACCAGCCGTCCTCAACAAACTCCTGACCTTGAAACAACATCGGAATCCCCGGCGCAGTCATCACCAGTGCAGCGCCCAGCGTCGACCTCTTCCGCGAAAACCAACTGCCCGCATTGCCTGGCCAAATCTCTTCTGGTACCCGAGCCCGACCATTCGACGTCTCGTCATGCGACTCGGTGTAAATCACCCGCTGAAACGCATCGCCTGAATAGCCAAAGTTGATTGCCCAGCGAATCTTCTCCATGTCCCGGTCGTTGTCACCTGAGCCCACGATCACTTCGCGAACCGGATGCACAAAGTTCGCATCCCACTGGCTGTCAAAGCCCGCCCCGCCGGCATAGCTCGGCCGAACCAGCCACGGATCGCTCTGCAAGTCTTCCGCGATATTGATCACCCACGGCTCCCGAGCGTTGACCTCATCGTTAATCCACTGCATCAGCGACCAGCCCTCGGGCAAGTCACCGCCATTGTGTCGCCGCATGTTCAGCGTCGAGTCCCAGCGGAACCCGTCGACGTGGAACTCATCAATCCACATCAAGATGTTGTCGCGAATGTATTGCCGAACTTCAGCCCGCCCGTAATCAGGACGAGTGTTACCCCACGGCGTATCGGCTCGGCCATCCTGATAGAAGTAGACGCCGCCAAAGCGGTCATTTGACCAGCCATCAAATCGCCATAGCCCCAAGTCCGAAGGGCCGTAGTGGTTGTGCACGACATCCAGGAGCACAGCGATGCCTCGCCGGTGTGCTTCGTTGACAAATCGCTTGAAGCCGTAGGGACCACCGTAAGCTTTCTCTACCGCAAAAGGAAATGCTGGGTTGTACCCCCAAGAAAAGTCGCCAGCAAACTCCGAAACCGGCATCACCTTGACTGCATTGACTCCCAGGTCAGCAAGGTAATCGAGCTTATCGATCGCGCTGTCAAAATTCCCAGGGCCCCAACCGGGCGAGTCATGGAACGTCCCGATGTGCAATTCATAAATCACCATCTCGTTCCAGTTGGGCATCTGGAACCCTTGGTCGCTCCAGTTGAAGCGATTGTCAAAAATCACTGAATCGCCGACAGAGTTCGTCACCTCTTCCTCACGCGGGTCGGCTCGCCAATTCTCCTGACCGTCACGGCGGATTACATAGCGGTACTTCTGACCCGGGCGAGCGTTGCGCAGATCGACTGACCAGTTGCCGTTTCCTTCGCTGACCAGCGGCGTGTTAAAAGAGTGCCAATTGTTGAAGTCCCCCGCGACGTGGACGCTTTGAGCAAACGGAGCCCACACTCGAAAAGCTGCCCCGCCATCAAAAGGCAATGCCCCCATGCCGCCGCGGAAAGACTTTCGCGTGATTCTGCGAGCGACAATCCGAAACTTCGTCGCCCCCTTTGCGCCGTAGATTGAAACGTGATAGCGCCCCGATTTCAGCTTGGGCGAAGTCGTATCGTGAAACCAGTGCTGCTCCCGCATCGAGAGCGCGTCATCGAGAAAATCATAAGCCTTCGCGGTCGGCTGAGCCTCATGGCGGACATACATCGCCGCCGTCGTCGCCGGAGGCCCGCCGGGCTCGCCAACTTGGCGATATTCGATCGACATCTCAGCGTTGACGTCGTAAACATCAAAAGCGTAGTGCACCCAACCCTCGGCGGCGACTTCACCCGCCCGACCAACTCCATCCTGCAAAACAATCTGCGCTGAGGCGGGCGCCAAGAGAAACGCCAGCAGGGCCAACGAGAGTACGCCCTGAACATAGAGAGCCAAACATTTTCGTCGAATCAGGCCAACCAATTGCTCGTTCACTTCTATCGCCTCCTGTGATCCCACAATCACCCGGTTTCG
>JBJTQD010000437.1:0-1387 GCA_046075445.1 Planctomycetota bacterium | reverse complement strand
TGCCTTGGCCGATGTGGCCAAGAAGATTCCGTTGCTCGAAGGAAACAATGCCGCGGCGCAACGGTTTGGCAGTTCCGAAGCCGCCTCGGGATCGCATGAACCGATCGAACCCTCTGCGCATTGAAACTGTCCGCACAGCACGCCAGCGAGCTGACTTTTATCGCGTCCGCCGAGGGCTTTACGCCACCGATCCCTCGGCGGTGATTCCGCTGCGCAGCATGGAGTGGGCTTTTCTCAACCCCGACGTGCACCCCTTCTACGGGCATGCGCGGCGCGAGGTCTTTTTGGCTTATCGCGGTAATCGCCCGGTTGGTCGCATCGCGGCGATCGTCGACGACCTGCACAACGAGCACTACCAAGACAAGGTCGGCTTCTTTGGCTTCTTCGAGTCACCACCGGAACCAGAGGTAGCCGAGCGTCTGCTTGGCGTCGCGAGCGACTACCTCATCTCACAAGGTCGCGAGCATGTCCGCGGACCGATGAACCCTTCGATGAAGGGCGAGTTTGGCGTGCTTGTTGAGGGGCATCAAAACACACCTCGCATCATGATGGCGCACACCCCCAAGTATTACGCGGATTTACTCGAACAGTTTGGCTTCGAAATCATCAAGCGTTTTTTCGCGTTTAGCTACGATATCAATGCGGACGTCGAGTGGGACGCACATTACGGACGGATCTGTGAGATCTCAGATCGGATTTGCGCTCGCTTTCCCGACCTCCGAGTTGAGGCGGCGACCTCGAAGAACGTCGAGCAACGGCTGCTTGAGATCAACACTATTGGAAACCACATCCGTAGCGTCGGCTGGGGTTTTGTTCCGATGACCGATGACGAGTTGGCTTACATGGTGAAGCAACTGCGCCGAGTGATTGACCCGCGGGCTGTCGTTTCGGCTTACTACAAAGACCAACTGGTTGGCTATGTCGTCACAGCCCCAGATGTGAACTGGGCAATTAAACGGGCGAAAGGCCCTGCCGACTGGATCAGAATGATTCAGCTACCGAGGTTGCTGAAGAAGATCCGTCAATGCCGTCTGATTGCTATTGGCACGCACCCTGATTACCGCCGCAAAGGGATCATGACGGTGCTCACCCGCAAGATGTTTGACCTGGCAGCAAACGACTATAAGCATTGGGAGTTCGGGTGGATTGCCGAAGACAACCTCGCCTCAATCGGCGCTCTTGCCAGCTCAGTTGCCCTCGACCGCTACCGAGTTTATCACGTCTACCAGCGGGCACTTTAAACCCAGTTGACTGCCAAGCGTGCGTGAACTTTGCGGTTGCTTCTCCTCTCGATTGACTCGAACGCGATCTTCAGTTCACTCGCGGTTTGCGAGAGCCGACGGGTTGCTTATAATTCGGCTGATTAAAAGCACGTTCGAGTCGGGCA
>JBJTQD010000436.1:0-1201 GCA_046075445.1 Planctomycetota bacterium | reverse complement strand
CGGTCGTAGTAGAACTCAATTCCCAAACCGTATCCACCGTTGCCATTTGGATCTGACTCTGTAATCGTCTTGATTCGTCCATGCAGATAGGTGTAATTCGTGACAGAGACTGTCTGTAGCCTTGGATCGGTCGGGCCGCTGAGGGGAGCGCCCCACGGGTCAGGAAGTGCCTTCATCACTACCGTAGTCGGGAAGCGACCAGACTGGTAGCTGTAGAAAAAGACGCGATTTCCGCGGTCGATATACGTCGAAGGTTTATTGGCGGTGGCCGATGGCTCAAAACCCCAGCGTTCAGATGTTCCGTCGGGATACGATGTCTCGATCAATCGTCCGAGATTGTCATACTGGTTCGATGGCAGGGCTGCCGTGCTGTTTTGAGAAGACCCATATCCCATCAAGTTGACTTGTTGACGCGTATTGGGGCCGGTTGCTTGGCCGTTTAAATCACGGGTGGTCCAGGAGTAAACGGTCTGGATCTTTCCAGTCTGTCCGGTCGCGGGGTTGAAACCCATGACGGATCGTTCTTCCCGAGTTCGATTGCCAAACGGGTCGGCTGAAAAAGTAGCCTGCGACGAGTCAGGGAAGTTGAACCTCCCCCAAGTATCTTGAGGATCGAACTCACCCCCCTCATCGACCAGTCTCAAACTGGAATCATGTCGCGTCTCGGGAGAGAGCACGTTCATGGTTCGGCCCGCTTGGGTGACGGACTTGACGTTGTGGGCTGCGTCCCAGCTAAAAGACGTGAATTGAGAGGTGTTTGACGGATCGATTACTTGTAATTGAGTCAGTTTTGGTGCGCCATCGGTGAAGCTTAATACCACCCGGGCGGTTGGCAGGGAATTGCTGCCGCTGGTCGGGCCGAACGCAGCGAGGGTTCCATTTGCAGCGTATTCATAGGTCCAACTACGGCCGACCCAATCGACGACTTGGGTAATCTTGTCGCCGGTGTAGAGGTAGTCAATTTTCTGTTTGGTGTTGTCGCAATAGATGCGAGAGAGTTTGTTCGGAGTGGGGCCTGCGTAATAGAACTGCAATTGGTCGCCCGGAAAGGCGCCGCGTTGGAGGAGCCTTCCATCCGTATCGTAGTAGGAAGTTGCGCCAGAAATGCTGCGAAGCATGTAGGTCGCTTCTCGCGTCGGCCCGCCGAGCGGGTCAGCGATGGAGAAAATTCCTTTGGTAACCGTGATGTAGGAGCCGGGAG
>JBJTQD010000435.1:0-5247 GCA_046075445.1 Planctomycetota bacterium | reverse complement strand
CTCGCCGATCGAACCAACGTCGCGCCGGCAGCGATAACCTGCTGCCTTGCGGATTACCGTCCGACCATTTGGCCGAGATACTCGTGCAGCGCCACTGAGGTCCAGTAAAGATCCTCCCCCGAGGGGATCACCAAGTGCGGGCTCGGGATGAACGGCTTGGTATGGAAGTGTGAGGGGACAGCGGTCGCTTTAATCTTATTTGCCGCAGCCAACTTCATCGCGCGATTCAAATGCCAAGCTGACGTGACGATGCCGAGCTTGGGGGCTCCCTCTGGGTAGTTTGAGTCGAGCCAAACGCGAAGTGACTTCATTTCCTCGGAAGTGTTTAGCCCCTTGATGGTCGAAATTTTTTCCTCGGGAACGCCAACTTGAACCAGCAGCAGCTTGGACTCTTCGCCAGGATCGAGATCGAGTTCGCTGGAGCGGGTGAACTGAGAACCACTCACGAGCAGCCGCTCGACTTTTCCCGCGTGGTAAAGCCTTGCAGCTTGCATCAAGCGATCGCCGGCCCAATCTAGCTGTGGGTCTCCTTGCGGAGTAACGCTGGTTCCACCTCCCAGCACAAGGACGACTTCATAAGGACCGAGCTTGGCAAACTGACTGCCAAGATAGGGCTTTTCTAAAGTGGAAACGAGCCAGCTGCTGAATAGCTGGTTTCCCCCGAGGGTCAGGATGCCCCAAGCCAGCAGGACGAGCAGCCCCGTGGTCGTGCGCCGCTGGAGGAGGCTGAAGTAGCCAACCAGAAACAGAAGCAACCAGATAAAGCCGATCGGAGTCGCGATAGCCTTGAGGACTTTCTCTCCCAAGTGCTG
Organism: Planctomycetota bacterium; assembly: GCA_046075445.1. Lineage (GTDB taxonomy): Bacteria > Planctomycetota > Planctomycetia > Pirellulales > Pirellulaceae > BJ22. Next base: position 4,435 of record JBJTQD010000435.1, on the reverse strand, counting down.
TCCGCTGCCGAGGAAGACACCAGCGACAGCGCCAGCGCCGAGTCCCGCCAGCAGTAGAAGGTGCACGCCGTAGGAGGATTTGGGAGTGGGGGCAGGTGTCGGCTGCTCATCGACTGGCTCGCTTGGAGGCAAAGCGAGGCTGAGGTGTGAGGTCGAGCGAGTCTGGTACATGTGCAGCTACCTGCGGGTGACGGGCGGGAGGGGACTGGTTTATGTGCTCACAATCGCTCAGCAGCGGCGTCTGTAACGGCTGCTTTTCCGGGCCAGTCTTCTCCCGCGACTAGCCGAAGTCTACCGTTCCTCTTATAACGGGAAAAGGCAGATTTTCGAGGATCTGCGGGCGATTTGCTTGGGCCTCCGCAGAGCCAAGTAAATCAGTGGAAACTCCCCGATTGGCAGCACTTTTTGGTTTGAGTATCAGCGATGTTGAATCTGCAAATTGAATCTCAGCAGCGATGGCTGAAGCAAGTGGACGAGCACCTGCCTGAAATCTTGGTCGACCACGCGCACTGCGAAAAGAAAGCGGCTGCCTGCGCGATGAATTTGATTCTCGCCTACGTCGACAAGACGGAACTTTGCCGCGAGTTGTCGGTGATCGTCAACGAAGAGCTGATGCACTTTCAGCAAGTCCTCGACCTGCTGGAGAAAAAGGGAATCGCCTTCACGCGTTTGGTGCCGGGTGGCTACGGCCGGCAGCTTAACGACCTGGTTCGCAAGTATGAGCCGTACCGAGCGATCGACCGGCTACTGGTTGCCAGCCTAATTGAAGCCCGATCCTGCGAGCGATTTGATTTGCTCGCAAGGCATGTCGAGGATCCGGAGTTGCGAGATTTCTATGCCAGCTTGTTCGAATCCGAAGCGCGGCATCATACGACTTATGTGCGGATGGCGAAGTATTTTGGCGACGATGCGGATGTCAAGCAGCGATTGGAAGAACTCGCCGCGCTAGAAGCAGAGATCATCCACCGCGGCGATCCCCTACCCCGCATGCATAGTTAGAGTAGTTCCAGCGTCAGTGCTCCATTCTTCGTCAGCCGGGTCTTCGCGCGAGCCCCTAGTCCGACAACTCAGGAAAACCTGCGCTCGGCGCAGGTCTCCCGACCTCGCCGATAAACCGACCTTCGGTCTCCTCTTTGCGTCTGATTAGGGTTCCGCCTCGAGCCGCCCGTGCCGCGGGGCCGCGGCGTGCGGTTCGACGATCAGCTGATTAACGATTAAAGGATCTCCGAACGAGCGCGCTCAAACAAAAAACAGCCGCCGTGAATCGCTTCACGACGGCTGTTTCAGTTTGCAAAATTGAATTCTTGCGAGAACTTATTTGACTTCGCTATCGTCAGCAAAAGTCCATTCAGCCAAGTGAGTATTCGTCTTCGCGAATTCATCCAATTGCGCCTTGAGGTCGGCGACGTCTTTGGTCACCCTGAATTCGCACGTGGCACTTGCGGTGTAAGTCATGATTTCACTGACACCCTTGATTTTCTCCAAATCACCCCGGACCGAGGTGGCACAACCGCCTCATGTCATGTTCGGGACGTTTAGCTTTACGAAAACCAGGTTGCTGGCGTTGGTTGGCTTCTCCGCGGATGTCGCGGCGACTGCTGGTGGGGTGGTCGGGGCAGTTTGCGAGGTCTTTTTCTCTTCCTGCTTTGCAGGAGCAGGTGCAGCACCTTTGTCGCAACCGGATAGCCCGATCAAACCTGAAACCAGCAATCCAAACAGGATTGCATTCGTCTTCATTGGATCGTTCTCCAAAAACATAAATCAGCTTCGGCTCGGCTCCACGTTGGGCCGGGCACACGCGTGTCATTGCCACGACTGGCGAAAGGGTGAATTTCAGACCAGCCGTTCGCAGTCTTCACCGCATTTCGGGGAAGACTTCAACACCCTTGTGATTATCGGCATAAAGTCGGATTTGATAAATACGGCGACCACCCTAGAGCGATAAGTTGCCCGGGTTTTTGACTTTTGGGAACGATTTTTATGGAGGAGACACAGGGTTTCGTTGCTTTTGTCCCGAATAAACCCCGCACTTCGCGAGAAAACGAGAAGCAGGCAAGAGTGGGTCAGTCGAGCAGACGGTGTCCACCACCAAAACTCCCGAGCGGTTAATCGCGTCGGGCTCACTCCTCAAGCCCCGGTCGTGATTGATACACTACACGCTCCGATAAATTCGGGTATCGAATAGCCCTCAGGAACTGCTTGACATGTCGACGCAATCTTTGGAACTGGACACAGACACAACCGTTTTTCCTTCCAAGCATCCGCTCGCAGGTTGTGAGTCCTCGATTGATGGACTGCGTGATTGCGGCCGGCTATTTCACTCCCGCGGCTGGTCGGTTGGAACGAGCAGCAACTACAGCGTCGTCCTCTCGCAAGACCCAGTCGATATCGTCGTCACCGCCAGCGGGCTGGACAAAGGCGCACTTCGTCGCCCCGATTTTGTTCGCGTCGGCTCGGACGGTAAGCCAGCTTTTCCTAACCAGCCGAAATCTTCTGCCGAGACGATGCTGCACGTCGTCCTCGCCCAGCGGCCCGAAACGGTTGGCTGCATTCTGCACACGCACAGCGTCTGGTCGACGCTTCTGTCCGACCACTTCTTCCCTCAGTACGGCTTCGAAATCTACGGTTTCGAAATGCTCAAGGGGCTCGAGGGAATCACCACTCACGACACGCATTTTTGGGTTCCGATATTCGAGAACACGCAAGACATCCCCGCGCTCGCTCGACAAGTTGAGCAGATGCAGCGACAGTCGCCCGAGCGAATCACCCACGGCTTTCTCATCCGCCGCCACGGGCTCTACACTTGGGGCCGCGACATCGCTGCTGCTCGCCGGCATGTTGAGATCTTTGAATTTCTCTTCGAGTGCGTCGCCCGCACAACGAATTTGATCCGGGCTTAGCTGGACGCTCGCCAAGAAATTAGAGCCGCAGTCAATTTGCTCTATGTAGCGGCAAGCTCGGGTCGCCGAACAGCATGAACTTCATTCCTTGAAAGAAAATGCTCGCCGGATACCAGTCGGCAGTCGGCTGAATCTCTGCCAGCTTCTCCCGCTCATAGTAATGCCGTACGGCGTTTTGCCAGCAGGAGCCAATCCGCGGCGTTTTCCCCAATTGAAGGCCACGCGTGAAACCGTCGACCAGAGTCAGCCCGCACGGTTGGCTGCCGGTATTGCAGCCGAAGTAAGCGACCGCGCCGCTGGGGCCGGACTTGAGGAGCTGCTCGCCCAATCCGGTGCGGTTGTATTCTCCCGTTTGATAATTCGAGGGCGGCGGCGGAGGAGCCCGAAAAACTTCGCCGGCGTTGGTCCCTTGGTGCGCCCTGCCCGCGGCATCGAGGTAACTTTCGTAAGGCGGTAACGTTGCGAAATAAGCGGTGCTGCATCCGGCTGAAATGATCACTGGCAGTCGATTCGCATTCTCAAGTCTTTGGAGGTCAACCTTGCCGAGGCTCTGGTCCCAGCCCTCGGGATATCCATGTCCAGTATGCAGCAGTAAGTCGCAGCCCGCGTTTAGATACTGCACGACATCTTCGGCTCGGTGTCGTGATTTCGCCGGGTCCTCCGGCGATGCCAATAGCCACTCGCGCGACCAGGCTTCCGGTAACTGTTTGCTCCACTGCCGCATCTGCGGGCGGCAGTCGATCCAGCCATCGACAAAGACAAAGCCTGCTCGGCCAGCGTCGTTCTCTTCACGCTGAATGATGAAACTCTCATAAGCCAGTGACTTGGTAATCACGGTTTCCAGTTCGCTGACTGTGCTGACCGGCCAGCGGCCAACGCCTACCTCGGGCAGATAATCGACGCGGTCGAAGTTGATCGGATCGCTCTTGTTCTTCTCGCCTCGGACCTCGCCGAAGTAACTACCATGAAAGTCATCGGTGATCGCGTTCCAGCTTTCAAACGAACCGTCCTGCTTGCACAAGTCGCCGTAGTAGAGATCGCTGGGGTAAAACGCGTAGTCGAAAGCGGGCTCGGTAACCCGGTCGAGCACCATGTACCGCACGGGGAAGACATCCGCATCGCCGACCAGCAGTACGTGATTGAATTTTTCCGAGTGCCACTTTTCAAACAGCCAGCGTTTGATTTTCTCAGCGTCATCCCTCCCCTGCCCCTCGGCCAGCACAGCTTTCAAACTGACCAGCTCCCCGATCACCTCTGGAGGCCGCTTGGCGAGGTAATTTCTGAGTGGCGGAAGAAACTCTTCGGGGGCGATCACCATCAGCCGGACAAATTGCTGCGCCGGCGCTGTCGCTTGACCTTGGGCGGCTTTCGTCAAAGCCATCGACGAGGCGGGTGTCAGGGAGCTGCAAGCCCCCCGCAAGTTCATCAAGGTACTCAAACCAATTCGTGTTCAGGAAGGATCGTGCTGGGGTGAGCTGTCTCCGCACTCGAGCTTCCACCTCGACGTCGAGATCGATTTTCCGAGCGCCGTGATC
>JBJTQD010000434.1:0-2013 GCA_046075445.1 Planctomycetota bacterium | reverse complement strand
GTCGGCTTCTGCGGCGAGACGGACGAAGAATTTCAGGCCACGGTCGACCTGCTCAAGCAGTGCCGCTTTAAGAACAGCTTCATCTTCAAATACAGCGAACGAACTGGTACCAAGGCCGCCGAACTGCTGCCCGACGATGTGCCGGAAGAGGTCAAGAAGCGACGGAACAATGAACTGCTGGCGATTCAGAACCAAATCAGCGAAGAAGACAACCACCGCTTCATCGGCCAGACCGTCGAGGTCCTCGTCGAAGGGCCAAGCAAGAAAGCCGACCCCGATGCACCAGCAGGCGCTCCGCTGCAGTTGACCGGCCGGACCCACTGCGACCGCATCGTCGTGTTCGACGGCCAGCCTCGCCTGGCTGGCGAATTCGTCCGCATCGGCATCTTTGACTGCACCCCCAATACTCTAATCGGCACGATCCTGACCGAGCACCAATCCCCGGCTGGACTGGTGACGCTGGCTCATTAGAAAACCTGCCGGCGCGACGCGTGGAGCTTTCACCTTGATTCTCTCGAAGTCCCCAGCGCGGGACGTCGAATTCTCAAACGCGATCAGCGACTGTTTAAAGTTTGCAAACAGTGAACTGTTTGCAGGGTCAACCGCCGATTCTCGGGCTCTCAGCAGGAATTCGTTCCCAAGATAGTCCAGCCTGATTCGAATTAACTTAGCCGCGGCTTGCACGAAATGTAGTCCAGCGACGGTTCACAGAGGCGTTATTTGCAAAGCTCCGCGAAACCTGGCTAACTCCAGTTGGGTACAGTTCGGTTAAGGCTCCCACCCGATCACTTGCGAACCGAAACTTCACCGGTGACGGGAACGGCAACCGCGACCAACCACCAGCTTTAGAAAACCATTCATCCGCCAGACCCGAAACGTTGAGGCCCTGATGTCTGTCTCGCTCCGCATTGAGAATCTTTCCAAGACTTATCCCAACGGCACGCGGGCACTGGATGCCATCAGCATGGAGATCCCTTGCGGCATGTATGGACTGCTCGGTCCCAACGGGGCCGGCAAGTCAACCCTGATGCGCACAATCGCCACGCTGCAGGAGCCCGATAGCGGCTCAATTCGGCTGGGCGATTTGGATGTCCTGCGGGAGAAAGATGAAGTCCGTCGGCGACTTGGATACTTGCCCCAAGAGTTCGGCGTTTACCCGCGAGTCTCCGCACAAAACATGCTCGACCACCTCGCGATTCTCAAAGGGATCGGCAATCGTACTCAGCGGCGGGAAGTCGTCGAGACGATGCTGGAGCGGGTCAACCTCTACCAGCATCGCCGCAAGGCGCTGAGCGGCTTCTCCGGCGGCATGAAACAGCGTTTTGGTATCGCCCAAGCACTGCTGGCCAATCCGCAACTGGTGATCGTCGATGAACCGACTGCGGGGCTCGACCCCGGCGAACGCAATCGCTTCTACAACCTGCTGGCCGAGATCGGCGAACAGGTGATCGTGATTCTCTCGACTCACATTGTTCAGGATGTGAAGGAACTCTGCACGCAGATGGCGATCATCAATGAGGGCCGTCTACTCTACGCCGGTTCGCCTCAGGTAGCCGAAGACAAACTGGCTGGCCGAGTTTGGCAGAAGTCGCTCAGCAAGCAGGAGTTGCCAGAGCATCAGCAACAGTTCCGTGTCATCTCGACCAAGCTGGTCGCCGGTCGCCCGCTGATTCACATCATCAGCGACACGCCACCGGGTCAGGGCTTTGAAAAAGTCACTCCGGATCTCGAAGACGTTTTCTTTGCCGAAATCCTCGGCGTCGGTCGCGAGCAGCGACTAACCGCTTAGCTTGGTCAGTGCGCTCGGCCTGTGAGATCGGGCAGTTTGCTCGCCTATTCGACTTTCGGCGTCCTTATTTTCATCCACCTCTCGCTCCCCGCTTCGAGTGTTCCCCATGTTTTCCACCTTCTTCCGCTTTGAGCTTCGCTATTGGCTTCGCGGATTCATGGTCTATGTGTTCACCCTGATTCTCGGGACGTTGGTCTTCGCTGCAACGCTCTCGGACAATATCC
>JBJTQD010000433.1:0-5236 GCA_046075445.1 Planctomycetota bacterium | reverse complement strand
TAGCTTCCCAAGCTGTATGTCGTGGGTTCGAATCCCATCACCCGCTCTTTCTCTTAGGTAGCTGCTTTTTCAGGCATGCTACCGTCCAAGGCGTGCGATTTCCAAAGGCATGCTAATTCTTCGCGGGCGATGCCGGTTTTGAATTTTTCCCCGCTCGAGCATCGGCTTGTTCTGTCTCGGGTTCAGTGCCGAGCGTTATCAGCTTGCGGATTCTCCCTGACTGCTTCAGCTTTTTCAGGGTTGCTCGCCATGCGGTTGAGCTTGGACCAGTCGGGATTGATTCGGTAGATGGCGTATCTCCTGCCGGGCATCGTTTCGATTCCCCCGAAGATTTTCGTCCATCGCTCTGAGCCGGTAACCGCCGCCCGCAGCTGCAGCAACCGCAGATTCACCGCCGGGCGATTGTGGTCGAATTGAATTTGTTCGGCTGTGTCGGCCTCAGCGACGATCAAGTAGTCGACATGAATTTCCGCCGCCGCGAGCAGCCCGTCAATTTTCTCGGACTCGTTGCTGCCAGGTAGCCGCTCCCATTCCGACTGCGCCGCCAGCGGAAAGATCTGCGCGGGATAAAAGTCGACGCCTTCAACCCGCATCATCGCCGGTTGACGCTCACTTCCCGGGATGTCGAACTGAAGCACAGACCAAAGGCTGTTCGAACAGAGCTCCGTCATTTGCAGCGTGTCATAGCGAGCCAGATTTCGCCCCTGCTCTTTCACGTCACTCAAAATCGTCTCGATGATTTGGCGGTGAGAATCCATCGAGGCAAAAGCCGAGAAGTTGTCTCGGCGACCAAGTCGGAACAGGCAGAGGGCTAGGATAAGCATTAACCAAGTCCAAAGCAGTCTCGCTTGGGGTTTGGGGAGTTCCGGTAACCAGCGGCAGGCCCAAGCTGCAACCAGCAGAAACAGTCCAATCGCCGAGGGCATCGCGACAAAAGGGTTTCGCCCTGCGCGCATCAAGATCATCAGCAGCACAGGGGCTAGGGCCATCCACGCGAACCGTCCATCAAAGCGAAAGCGGCTGTTTTCGTCGCGCGAAGAACGGGCTGTCAAACTGCGCCGCCAAGCGAGAAATCCAAGTCCCAGTAAGAGGCTGAAAAACAGTAGCCCGGTCGTCCCGATCGCGCGCTTGGCGAGATTGACATGATCTACCGCCAACGACCAAGGGAGCCGGGCATTCGCGTCGGTGTTCCAGACAAAATAGTAGTAGTAAAGGAAATCGAACTTGAGGAAAAAATACCAACCCGCAGACAACGCCGTCACCGCTGCGGCAATCGACAGCCCAAGCAATGAGCGTTTGCGGTCAGCCACACTCGTTTGGCGCCAGATTAAATCGTGCGCGATGAGCGGTCCAAAGGCGAAGGCGAAATAGGCTGGGGCCGTCGCGCGGAATAGACAAGTCGCTCCCATCGCCAAACCGAGCCAGGCGAAACTAGCGTACCGGCGGTCGGTTAGAGCGATCAGCAGCCAGAGCGAGCTGATTCCGTAGAGCAGCATTAAGCTCAAGTCCATCCGGAAGTCGATCAGCCCACCGTTCTTAAAATACAAACAGGCGAGCGTGAAAAACGAGAGGCTCAGCGTTCTGCGCACCGCGAGGTCCGCTTGATAGAGCCGTCGCAGTGCGAGGTCAAAAGTCCAAAGAAAGAGGAACAGCTCAAGCACTTGAATCCCGATCCCAATCTCGCGACAAGGAGGCAGCACCCAACTGAGCGCCATCCCGATCAGGTGTGGCAAGCAGACTGTGGTCTGATTTTTAAGTAACGCATCAAAGCCTGCCGCCCAGCCGCCCGTGCGCGTGGCTGACATCACCTCGTGCATTTGGTCGTAGTAGCTGAGCGAATCAAAGAAGGGAGCATTGCTGGCGTAGAACTGGCGATTGAACCAAATCGCAAAGACCCCGGCCGCGAGGCTGAGGATCAGCGCAAACCAAACGCCCGAGGGCTGGTTCTTGGCAGACGATTCGAGTTTCAGCGTAACAGTCGACATATTCAGATGGCACTTCGATTGTCAGAGCGAACTGGCAGGCAGTCATCAAGCCGCACGGCGATGCTCCTGCTCTTTTTCTGAACTGCAGTAATGCTCTCCAATCAGGTAGCTGGGACGCTGCTTGACTTGCTCCTGAACACGCAGCAGCAAGTCTCCGAGAAAGCCGCAGCTGGCCAGTTGCAATCCGGCCAGACCGGCAAAAGCACTGATGATCGCGATGGCGACTGCACCGCTCAGCCCGAGTGACCAGCAGGCAATCGCCACTGCCTCACCCACAGTTGCGAGCAGCATCAGGCCGAGACCTGATTGCATCAAAAGCGAAGTCGGCTTGCGCGAGAATCCGAGAATGCCATCGCCGGCATAGCGAACCAGTCGCGCGAGCGTCTGCTTGGGTTCTCCGCCAGCCCGCGCGGGACGCTGGTACGAAATCAGCTTTGGCTTCCCGCCGACCCATGCTCGCAGTCCGGGGAAGAAGCGATGTGCTTCGGGCAGTTTCACAATCTCTGCGGCAACCGAACGAGAGAGCAAGCAAAAGGTCCCGCAGTTCTCAGGTATCTCCAGTTCGCTCAGCCGGCGAAACAGTCGATGAAACGATTTGAATGCCAGGCCGCGCAGCCAACTCGATTCGCGCCGCTCCGGTCGCTGGGCGATCACAACGGAATGTCCTTGCTGCCAGGCTGAAACCAACTCCGGAATCAACTCAGGAGGATCCTGCAGGTCGCCGTCCATGAGCACGATCGCCGAAGCATCGGAGTGACTCATGCCGGCAAGGATCGCGGCAGGCTGGCCGAAATTCCTGACGAGGCTGATGATTTCGACGCGCTCATCCTGTATGAGCGAATGCTTGAGAAGAGGAACCGTGCGATCGGAGCTGCCGTCATCGACGTAAATAATTCGCCAAGACAGGTCGAGGCTGCGGCAGACGGCGACAACTCGGCGATGCAGTTGTTCGACGATCGCTTCCTCGTTGAACAACGGAATCACGACGTCAAGAGTTGGCTGCGCGGCGGCCTGTTCGGCGGCTGATTGCGACGAAGCGTTTGGCGGATTGAACGCCAAGCAGACCGCTGAAGTTAATGCGTCGCGGGATGGAGCTTTCGGATTGGAGGCTGGTCGCAATTCCATCTGCGTTCTCAAAGGCGGGTGGGCTGGCGCGAAAACCCGGCTGACGAGGAAAGAACCGGCGGCTAGCGCCTTGCCGCTCAGGGCGGAAAACAAAAAGGGGGGCCAGTCGTCTCGGCGACGATCGCACGGCGAATTCAGCGTCTGAAGGGTTCGGCGATTTGGATTCGTGTGCATCCATGCAAACAATCGCCCTAATCTAAATTTGCCCCTGATTATCAACAAGACCAAACCCGCTAGCAGTTCGCGGGAGGGGTGGAATCGGCTGGTGTGCAGCAGCGCTACGAGGAGAAAATCAGCCTGTTTTCTTTTCTTTCAGCTCGCCCCACATCCAGCGGTAGTAGAAGCTGGGGCGAAGCAGGTCCCAGCGGATCGGCAGGTAGCGGCCACAGCAGCGACAGCGATAAGGGCCTAGGTGAATCAGCCCCGCGCTGAACCCAAGCAGAATTCCGTAGAACCAGAACGCTCGCCAAGCGAGATAATGATTTTCGTTCCGGTGGCAACGACGGCAATACTCGACGCAGTCTTTCTTTAGAGCGCGTCGAAGTTCTTGCTCTTCGTCGATAGGAGATTGATTGAAGTCAGACAACTTGTTTACAGGCGAGCAAAAGTAAGGTGGGAAGTCAACTCACGCGGGCCACGGTCGATGCTTAGTGGCGTTGAAGGGCAACCCTGTTCGGTTGGCTTCATGTTTGAAAAAGTACAAGTCTGTGTTAACGGACTTGCTGAACTTAAATCAAAAGGTCGCGTCCTGTTCGGATGGAAATCGGTTGACTCGTTTAGCAACACTTTGGAAGTGGTTGGTTGCTTCACTGAGAGGCGGGCAAATATCTCATCGACTGAATGCAGACAGATTATGAATTCCTAGCGTGCGATCGCCAAGCACTTACCTTACGAAAATGAATTTTCTTCCCCAAGCGCCCCAAGGGCTGTTCGCTTTAGTGGGATCAGCACCAGAAATTAAGTGAGATATCTTACTTGCCACTGGACAATGGCAGAGTAGAAGTACGCAATTTGGATGATTGCGATGCGACGATTTGCCCCTAGGGGCAAAAGTCTTGTATGCATCTCAGAGGCCGACACGTCGAAAATAAAAAACGGTGCGTGTAATACGCACCGTTTCGCAAATGCCGAGTAGTTCGAATTGCTTCGAACATCCGAGAGGCTTTCGTGTCAATCTTTAGAGCAGATTGCGAAGTACAGTTTGGAGAATCCCGCCGTTGAAGTAGTAGTCGAGCTCAACCGGTGTGTCGATCCGCACACTTGCTTGGAACTTGACTTGTTTTCCATCAGGCTTGGTCGCTGTGACCTCGATCGTCGAGCGAGGTTTCAGGTCGGCACTGACTGGGATGTTGAAGGTTTCGCTGCCATCTAAACCGAGTGACTGCCAAGTATCACCGGCAGCAAATTGCAGCGGGAGGATGCCCATCCCGACCAGATTGCTGCGGTGAATCCGCTCGTAGCTGGCGGCGATTACAGCGCGAACGCCCAGTAGCATCGTGCCTTTAGCTGCCCAGTCGCGGCTGCTGCCTGTTCCGTACTCGGCTCCCGCCAGAATCACGAGCGGAACTTTCTCGGCCGCATACTTCATCGCTGCATCGTAAATCGGCAACTGTTCATTGCTGGGGATGTGGCGAGTCACGCCGCCTTCGACGCCCGGGACCATGGCATTGCGGATTCGGATGTTGGCGAACGTGCCGCGGACCATCACGCGGTCGTTTCCGCGTCGAGCTCCGTAGCTGTTGAAATCAGCCGGCGTGACGCCGTTGTCCTGCAGGAATTTTCCAGCGGGACTGTTCTTGGCGATCGAGCCGGCGGGGCTGATGTGGTCCGTGGTGACTGAATCGCCAAGGACTGCGAGGCAGCGAGCATTTCGAATGTCGGAAACCGAGCCTGCTTCGCGGCTGAAGTCAGCCAAGAATGGAGGCTGTTGGATGTAGGTGCTCGTTTCATCCCATTGATACAAGTCGCCAGTCGCCGTCTTAATGGCGTTCCACTGCGGATTGCCGTTGAACGCGTTCTTGTACTGCGAGCTGAACAGGTCGGCCGAGATCGTGTCTTGGACGACTTGTTCGACTTCGGCTTGGGTTGGCCAGATGTCTCTCAGGAAAACGGCTTCACCCTTGGGG
>JBJTQD010000432.1:0-2313 GCA_046075445.1 Planctomycetota bacterium | reverse complement strand
TCAATGTGACAACGCCAGTAGAGCTGTTGATGGCGAACCGGCCTGATGCGTCGTCAGTCAGCGTATAAGTGATTGTGTTGTTGCTTCCGTCTGAGTCGACAGAGTAGGCAGTGAATCCAATGGTTGTCCCAGCCAAAGAGTTTTCGACGACTTGATTGGCCGTGGGATCGTTGTCAACTGGGACGGAGGCGGAGAATTCATTAAAGTCCGTGACTGTAATCACGAAGTTGGCAGTGCTGGTACCGCCGTCGCTGGAGCTGGCTTGGACTGTGATGGTATGACTGGTTGCCGTTTCAAAGTCGAGAGCACTCGCCTTGGTGACGACCCCTGTCGAGGAATTGATCGCAAACCGTCCGCCGGCGCTGTCCAGAAGCGAATAGGTGATCGTTGTCAGGCTGTCACCGTCCGTGGCGCGAGCCGTGATCCCAACTGCAGTTCCGTTGGCCGCGTTTTCAATAATCGTATTCGCGGCGGCATTGCTGTCCGAAACGGCGCTGAGTGGAAACTCATTCACGTCCGTCAGGTTGATTGTCAGGTTTCGATCGTGGAAGGCACTGCTCGAATCCGTCACGCGAATGGTGATCGCGTGATTGGTCGCAGCCTCGTAGTTCAGGAGGGTGCTGTTGGCGACCGTGATCACGCCGGTGGAGCTGTTGATTGCGAATCGCCCGCCGGCATTGTTGCTCAGCGAGAAGGTTGCCGTGTCTGCTGAGTCAACTTCCGTTGCCGAAGCCGTGGTGACGACCGTGCCGTTGGCGGAGTTTTCGGCGAGGCTCGGCGAGGAAAGCGCGTTCACCGTCGGCGTGTCGTTGGCCCCTTGAATCGTAATGGTGATTTGTGCGGTGCTGGTCAGGCCCGCTGTATCGCTCATCGTATAGGTAAAGGTTTCGGTCAGCGTGTTGCTGCTTGTGCGAAGAGCTTGGACCGCCGAATTGTTGTTATCGATGGTGTAGGTATAGGCCCCCGCCGAGGAAATGTTGATGCTGCCGTAAGTGCCGGTAACCGCAGTCCCGACATTGCCTGTAGCGGAAGCTTGCACTCCCGCCGCGACGCCGGTCACTGACTTGGTATCGCCGGAATCAGGGTCGGTATCGTTGGTCAGGACATTCCCGGTTGGATTGGTCCCGACGGTGCCGTTACTGACGCCGCCAGCCTCGACGGCAGTAGCTGAATCAGCGGTCGCCGTAGGCGCATCGTTTTGTCCCGTGATCGTAATGGTCAGCGTGGCAGTAGAGACCATATTGCCGCTGTCACCGACCGTATAGGTAAAGGTCTCCGTCAAGGTGTTGGCAGCTGTCCGCAAGGCTTGTACGGAGGAGTTCAGCTGATCGAGTGAATAAAAGACGGTACCATCGGCTTGGAGAGTAAGCGTTCCGTAGCTCCCTACCAGCGGACTGCCGACATTGCCGGTTGAAATCCCGCCTGAACCTTGGATGACGCCAACGACGGCAAGCGTGTCACCCGGATCCGTGTCATTCGAAAGCACATTCAGTGGGGTCAGCACACCGAGGCTAGTATTGTTGTATCCGCCGGCCTCTGATACGGATGTCGAGTCGTTGACTCCAATGGGAATCGCGTTGCGAATGATGTTATGGCCAATATCGGTGGTATCGGAAGCCGAATTCCCAGACCAGACGACGACATAGTTCTCGAGGCTGGTTGCCGCTACTGAAGCCAAGCCTTGTTGGCTGGCGGTGTAGTTGCCGTTGGCTAGGAACGTATAGGGAGTGGCCAGCCCTGTGGCGGTGTAAAGGCGATAGAAAACTCCGCCGTCGAGATCTCCCGTCTCTCGGCCTTCCCAAGTGATGATAAACTCGCCATTTCCAGAACCGTCAATAGAAGGAGCGAGTTGGTTGGTAGTGTCGTTTATAAGGACTAGAGATTTGCTAATTAACGCGGTACCGTTGACCGCGTCTTTTTGAAAGTAAACATCCCAAAATCCCCCGGCGTATTCCTGCCAAGCACTGACGACCGTGCCATCGTGGTTGAGCAGAATATCGCCGCGGCGAGCTGTGCCGATAGCACTGACGGTCATTTCCGCCGCCGCGACCCCATTTTGGTCGAGACGGTCTCCGTTACTGTCAAATCGTTGGTAGCGGAAGCTCGTCTCGTCGTTCCAGCCGACGACAAATGCACCCGAGGAATTCATTGAGACGGTTGGATTCTCTTGCGCGCCAGCTACCGTGCCGTTGACGAAGATTTGGCTGCCGATGGCGTTGGCATTGGCATCGTATCGCTGGGCATAGATTCCTTGGCTGTCTTCTGTCCCATTGCCCTCCCAAGCGATCACAAACCGTCCGTCTTGAGCCATGC
>JBJTQD010000431.1:0-2688 GCA_046075445.1 Planctomycetota bacterium | reverse complement strand
CGCGATCTACTCGCTCTCTGGAAAAACAGAAAAGGAAATTTCCGGCCGCAAATACGTTTGCGAGGTGTTCGGTCAACTCGAAGTCTTACCAGCGGCTCAGGAAATCATCCTCGGCGACCTCGAGGTGGTCGTCTCGCCGATTTTCAAAGCTGGAGACGAAGCTCCCAATCTCCAACTGGAGGCGATCGATGGACAGAAGTTTGACCTGAAGTCCTACGCGGGGAAGCACTTGCTCATCAATTTTTGGTCAGCTGCCAGCCCACCAGCGGCCAACTTCCAAAAGAACCTGCAAAAGATCGTCAGCGAGCTTCCGAAAGACCAGCCGGTCGAGCTCCTCGCAATCAGCATTGACCAACAGAAAAGCGTGGTCGAGGAATTCATCAGAGCGAACGGGCAAGCGGGCCGCGCCGTTGTCCTCGGCGGGTGGAATCATCCAGCCGTCGAAGAGTTCGGTCTGCATGCCATCCCCGCCCTCTACTTGGTTGACCCGCAAGGCAAATTTCTGGCTACAGATACCGATCTGGGCACCGCTCTGCGAGACAGTGGACTAACTTTGGCAGAGATTCTCACCGCCAAACTCCAAGGGAAAGAGATCCCGAAAAAAGAAACTGCCAAAGACGCCGGTGATTCCGAGTAGTCGCCGGCCAAGTGGCTATCTCGAACTCTTTATTCAGTCGCGACCGAGGGGCGGCTGCGCCGAGCGCAGAGTTTTTTCGAATTGCCCAACCGGGGGCTGGCGCGAAGCCCGGCTGACGTGAAAAAAGACGATGGCTGGCACGGCATCCATCAGGTCATTCTGCGATGCGCCTTGAAGATGACTTGAGTATTTCAACTCACACACCCCTCGGCTCACCTTAAAAAGGGCGGAAATCAGCCGCTATAGATGCGAGGCTTCGAGAAAACACGGTAGCGGCCTGCGGGCAAAAGCCCCCAAGCTGCGGAACAAGCTCTGCTAGCTCCAGCGAAAGATGTAGCAGTTGTATCGGTTGCTCGGTGCCCCGTCCCGCAATACCGCTACGACCGGTGCTACTGCTTAAGGTGGAAGAATCGTTTCAGACGATACGACGGATGAATCCGTTCTGGTCTCAATCGACCGCGTGCGCGAACCGCTTTACCCCTGCCCCGCAGTTGTCCACTATGCAACGTCTTTGGCTTATTTCTCTCAGCTTGTGCTGCTGCCTTCTGGCTGCCGCGATTTGGACAAGCTCAAAGAGCCAACTGCCCCCGCTTGCCGACGCGAGCGAGGTCCTCGAAGCGGCGCGATACCTCAAGGCATTGCGCGAGAGCTGGGAGGACAGAGCCCCCGAGAAACAAACTGAGTTTGCCAAGGCCGACGAATTTTTCGCTGCAGCTCGCGGGCTTGCGTCAAGCGGCCAACCTCTAAAAGCGATCGCGCCCACGTTGGCACAGCCGCTTCCGAACCGCCCCTCCACCGGACAAGAAAACCGAACAACTCCGGGTTATCAGAGCGGAACTCAAGACCAAGCAGAGTTTGTCGCCAGCGAGATGACTCCGTACTTGGCGGCGGTCGAACGGACTTCAGCTGAATCTCGCGTCTCGATCATGCAACGTCCCAGACCGATTGCGGCAAGTCAGAGTCAATCAACTGCGGTGAACTCGGCTGAGCCTTGGGAGCTTACCGCCCAGGAACTGCAAGTCGCCAGCACACATTTAAGCTACGGCAAGACCCTTGCGCGCAAGGGAGCCACAGCTTCGGCTCGCAACGAATTTCTCAACGCTTTGGCCGTGATTGCTCAAAGCCGCGACCTGAGGCTTGGCGGCAAAGGTCATGTGAACGCGCTGAATCAAGCGGTTCTCGCGCTCGCGGAAGCAGAAGATCTCTTCGGCAAGCCCGGCAGTTCAAATCTCGACGCCGACGTTGCTACCGTCTCAGCCGGACACCTCAGTCGAATCCTCGATCCGGCGGTGGCCAAGCAGCTTACCCGCGTTGATGCTCTGAACGCCTATCAAGAGTTCGCTCGGCGCAATTTGCAGGAAGCTTGCGGACGGAATTGGCTCGCCTCGGAAACTTTCTACGCCCTCGGCCGACTGCATAATCTGCTCAGCTTGGCAGACCCCGCTCAGCAGCCGTGCGAGCTCAGCAAATCGTTGACCTTTCATCAAGCGGCCCTGGCCGCCGATGCGAACAATTTTGCGAGCGCAAATGAACTCGGCGTGTTGCTTGCCCGACAGGGGAACTTGGAAGAAGCCAAGCGACTGCTGATTCACAGCGTCACGCTCAGCCCGCGCCGAGAGACTTGGACTAATCTGGCCACGGTGCACCAGCGACTGGGCGAAGCACAGTTGGCTCAACTCGCGGCTGCCGAGGCTAAGTTGCTCGTAGAACGAACAGCCCCAGCCAGCGCGTCGCCACTCATTCGGCTGGTCGATCCAGCTGAATTCGAGACGATCCCCAACGATCAAGACTCCGGCCCTACGGAGCGGACTGTGCAGAATTCAAACGAAGCCCGCAATCCTCCTTTGAGGTAACGTGAGGATCCGACCATGAGCAAACGAATTATCGATTCTCAGCGAGCTGCCAGCTCTCCTACTGCACTTAGCCTGTTCCTGGTCTCGTTGCTTGCTCTCGGCGCTGCGTTCGTCGGTCGCTCAAATGGTAGCGCTCGGGAAAAAGAGCCATCAGGCTCAGCCTCGATGCATTTGACGACCGCACATTTTGAGACCTTG
>JBJTQD010000430.1:0-2471 GCA_046075445.1 Planctomycetota bacterium | reverse complement strand
ACTGGAAATTGCCGAAGCGACTACGGTCCGCTTGCTTTCCTGGGACGAAATTCTCGCGCTCGCCCCGAGGGCAGACGCCACCAACCGCCTGCTGAGCAACCCCGTCTCTTCCAATTGCGCAGAGCCAGCCGACAACTGCATCCAGCAGTCCCTTGCTTGGCAAGCAAAGCACTCCGCTCAAGCTTCGATCGCTCGAGCGGGAGAAGCCTACCTCGGCCTACATGAATGCTATCTGCAGAACCAACTACTGCTGGAGGCTCGAACAGGGAGCGAAAAGCAGGGCCGCATGCTGGACAAGTTCCGCGAAAATGGAGTTGATATCCCGCTCGATTCCCGCGAGCTAGAGCGACAGGAGTTGGAACTCAACAGCCAGTTTGCTCGCCTTGCAAAGGAATATCAAACTGCGACAACCGGACTTGAGCTGCTCTTGAACCTCGAGCACCAACCGACCGTCCCGCTTTGGCCCACGACGATGCAACCGGAACTATCGCTTTGCGATGACCTGCCGCTTTGCCTCGACTCCGCTCTTAAAAATCGAGCGGATCGTCAAGCCCTTCTTACGCTTTCCTGCTGCGTCGAGACAGTACCGCTGGAAAAAATCAATTTCCTGGCGAGCTCATTTTCGCCTTGGGCCGGGTTAATGCTCCCGCTCCCTATGAAGACCTTGCTCGGCTGCGATAGTGAAGAAGAGGAGAAAACCATTCGCGAGAAGTTTCGACAACAACTCTGCGAGCTGATCGCTGAAAACGAAAAGCAGATCCAGCTGGACGTAAATCTCGCCTTCGCTCGCCGCTGGGAGGCCCAAGAACAACTCAATTTGCAAACCGAAGTCCTACAGAGCCTCAAGGCGTCGCTGACTGATCAGGAGTCGCTTCAAGCCGTCGAGCAACTCGACGTGAAGGAGTATTTTCAACTGGAGCAGCGAATTGCCGCCGCGAAGTCGAAGCTGGTCTCAGCTGTAATTAACAAGGCGAAAGCCGAACTCGAACTGGCTCGCGTAATCGGCAGCCTCCCAGTTCAGCGATAGCTCGTGACTAACCGAGCCTTCAAGTCCATCTCTAGACCGCGAGCGTTTACTGCCTGTCGAAAAGCACACGGCGCAATTGCTGTTCGAAGGATTCGCTGGCCGAGACCACGGCTTGAAAATCTTCTTTATTCAAGAGGAAGCAAGCGACGTCGCCAACTGCTCGCACAGTGGCATTTCGAGGCTGTTCCGTCAGCAGTGAGACTTCACCAAAGAATTGCCCTGCCCCCAGGTGGGAGAGGACTTTTCCGGAACTGCTGACTTCGACAACGCCTTGCGCGATGACGTAGAAATCGGTGCCGACTTCTCCCTGCTGCACGATATGCGTGCCATCGGTAAAACGCCTCAAGCTCATCTTATCGGCGACACTGGCCAGCACGCTCGGGGTCAAGTCCTTGAATAGCGGGTACCGCTGCAGAATCTGACAGAGAATGGCCGTCTTCTGGACCAGAACGTTCGATTTGATTCGGCCGTCGACCATGTTCACAATCCGGTCGGCCACATCGAGAATCCGATTGTCGTGGGTGACAATGATGATCGTGCAACCTTGCTGCTCGGCGAGTTCCTTAAAAATCGTCACGACTTCGCGCCCCGACTCGGCATCGAGAGCAGCTGTCGGCTCGTCAGCCAAAATCAGGCGTGGCTCGTGTACAATCCCGCGGGCGATTGCGACTCGCTGTTTCTGACCGCCCGAGAGCGACTTCGGCTTGTAATGCAGCCGATGTCCGAGCCCCAGTCGCTTGAGGATCGACTCGATTCGCGGTTCGGCTGTCCCGGTTGGGATCCCCAGAAGTTCCGTCGCCATCCGAACGTTCTGGGTCGCCGTTAACGACTCAAACAAGTTGTGAGCTTGAAAGATAAAGCCAATTTTCTTGCGCAGCTCAATCAACTCGTGCGGGTCGAGTCCGAGCAACTCGGTTCCCAAGATCCGCAGGCTTCCTTCCTGAACACGGCGAAGTGTGCCAATCAACGTCAGAAGCGTCGTTTTACCGGAGCCGGACGGACCGGTCATAATCACAATTTCGCCCGCACGAACTTCCAACTGGTTGTTGAACAGCACTTGCTTGCGAGCGTCCCCGTCACCGTAAAAGTGGTTCAAGTCGCGGATGGCGATACTGAGTTCTTCCGGCGAAGGGAGCCACTTGCGAATCAGATGATCGAGGTCCCCGAACGGTGCTTCGATTGTCGCCATCGCGTCCTCGTGTTTAAAACAGGCTAGCCGGATCGGCCGCAAACAATTTTCGAATCGCCAGCAGAGCAGAGAGCGAGCACATCACCAAGGTCAGTACCAGAATCAAAAGAGCCCGGTCCCAACTCAAATTCATCAACAGCCCCGTCCATTTAGAGTTGAATTGAAACAGCAGCCACGAGAGCAACAGTCCGGGGATGTATCCGAAAATCGCCAGCAGCCAAGCTTGCTGCAAGACGATTCGCATAAAGTAGCCTC
>JBJTQD010000429.1:0-9264 GCA_046075445.1 Planctomycetota bacterium | reverse complement strand
CCTGCAGCAGATGCTGGGCGACGGAGTAGTAAATGATATCGGTGGGCTCGCCCGCGCTTCACGCCGGCTGACGACTGATGAAGAGGACTCGCGATTGCTGAAGGCCGTCGAGTCAGATGAGCTCCCCAGTGCGAAACGATTACCGGATTGCAGTGGACACTGCGAAGAATTGTTAACTGCGGTTCTGCGAGGAAACTGGCTACCACGTTCAAGCAAATTGGCTGTTCAATCTATCGAGGGTCGGCAGATAGTCCAACTAAGTGCTCGCGATGTTCTCGTTAAAGGCTCATGGACCCCGGAGCTTGTCTTCAACGGCGACACACTCAAGGTCGATCCGGCTTCGGTTGAGGTCAATTGCTGGAACACCGACATCGAGTCGGTTTATTTGGAATTCGAAGCCAAGATGAGCGGCGGAGTGACTTGGCAGCGACAGTATGCCTTGGACAAGCGCGAGCATGTCCTGTTCCTAGCTGATGCTTTTTTTGGCCGTGAACCGGGGCGTTGGGACTATCGCTGTCAGATTCCGCTGGCTGAGGGAGTCTCTATCGAAGACGCACACGAGTCTCGCGAATTGCGGTTACTTGGATCGAAGTCGACCGCGTTGCTGCTGCCACTGAGCATGGGTGAATGGAAAGCCGACCGTACAGACGACGCTTTTTCTTCAGGTGAGCAGGGAATCGAGGCTCAACAAACGCGGCGAGGACTGGGCTGTATGTTCGCCGTTGCGATCGACTTGGATCCGAAACGAGCCAAACGCGCAACCACATGGCGAAATCTCACAGTCAGCGAGAACCTCAAGCCCGTCGCGCGAGATCAGGCACTGGCTTTTCGATTTCAGTTTGCCGATCGGCAATGGTTGATTTATCGAAGCCTGACTCCGATCACCAATCGTTCGTACTTGGGACAAAATGTGTACAGCGAATTCGCGTTTGATCGCTTTCTCGAGGATGGCTCCGCCGAATCCCTGATTTCCGTTGAGTAAAGCCATGGACATCGCCGCGATTCTTCGGACGAATCTCCAGCGGGTTCAAGCAGAGATTGCCGACGCTTGCAGTCGCGCTGGCCGAGCGCCCGAATCTGTACGCTTGGTTGCCGTAACAAAGTATGTCGATGCCGCGGTGACAGCGGAACTAGTCAGGGCAGGGGCGGAGGACTTGGGTGAAAACCGTCCTCAGGTTTTGGAGGAGAAGGCCAAGGCTCTTGAGCATTTACATCCTCGCTGGCATTTGATTGGTCACTTGCAGCGAAACAAGGTTCGGAAAGTTTTCCCTCACGTTCACCTACTACACTCAGGAGATAGTTTGAGACTACTGGAGACTGTGAACGAAGTCGCAGCGGAATCCGGCAAGAGCATTGATGTTTTGCTGGAGGTCAATATATCAGCAGAGTCCGCGAAGCACGGTTTTCAGCCAGAAGAATTGATCGCGGCAGTCCCAAAAATCTTTGGCCTAACATCGCTTCGCATTCGCGGTTTGATGGGAATGTCTGGATTGGAAGCGATTGGTCAGGAGAAGCAGAATCAATTCGCGAGCTTGCGGATTTTATTGGAACGCGTTCGCGAGGAATTTCCCGAGGCGCGGGACTGGCGCGAATTATCGATGGGAATGACCGATGACTTTCCCGCGGCGATCGCGGAGGGGAGTACGCTGTTGCGAATCGGCTCCGCACTGTTTGCCGGTTTGCGTTAAGGGGTCAGAAGATCGATCCTGAACGCGGAGCGACACGAGTTTTTAAGGTGGAGCGTCTTTGTACTTCGCCTCGCCTCCCAGCAGCGGGCGAAACAATCGTAGAGCATTTTGTCCTCAACTGCTCGGAGGCGAATGAAACGGCTCAACACTAGCCCTCTGAGCGATTGGCGGCAATCGCTCTACGATCTCGCGACCGGCTCATTTGGTCGCTAGCATACCGCTGCCCAACGGCCTTTTTTGCCAGCTATCTCGCTGTGAAGCGAGGAAAGCTGCGCAAAGTCTCCCGCTGTTACCGATCGTGCTAATCGTTTCGTTGATATCGGTCGATTCAATTCGGCAGACAATTTGTGCGCTTGTTCAACGCCTGGAGGAACTGGACGTGAGGTTCTTGTTAAACATTGCCGTCGTGGCCATCGCTGCATTCGGGACTGTACAAGCCCAAGCTCAATGGCCTCAGACGACCAGCCCGAGCAATTGCGGGTTCTGGGCGGAAGCCAACGGCGCGGTCTTTGATCGTCCAGGTAACGACTTGGGACTGGGTCTGATTTTCGACTCAGTCACGCTAGTGCCCCAATACACAACCAACGATATTACCGACCTCGGTAGCACCGTTGGGGCCGAAATTAAATTCGGCAACAATAGTCGCTGGTGCGGTCCTTGGGAAATCGGCGCCTCGATCGGAACTTGGGAAACCTACGACCTCGTCGCGGGCCCCAATCTGGAGTCACCGTTTTTCCCTGGCTTCAGCCCCGACCAAGTTGAGTTCTTCAATCAGTCGCAGTTCTACGACATCGAATTCAATCTCCGCCGACCGTTTGCTCCGGGATTCACTTTCCTCTACGGTCTGCGTTATCTGGACCTAGCCGACCGATTGCAGTTTATCTCTCAAACTGACTTCGGCATTCTCAACTTTGTCACCGACGACGTGATCGAAACGAAGAACTCGGCGATTGGCGGACAGGTTGGTCTCGAAATGAACATGCCATTGGCTCAGCCAATCTATGTTCAAGGCTTCATCAAGGTTGGCGGCCTTGGTAACGCGACGAAAGTCGACCGCGTCTCCAGTACCTCGCTCGATTCCGAAATCTCGAGCCGAGACACGAAGGGAATCGCGACCTTTGTTGCACAGACGGGTGGTCGGCTCTACTTCGAACTGTTGCCTCGCCATGTTCACACTTATGCTGGCTACGAAGCAACCTGGATCGATGGTGTCGCTGTCGCTCCTCCGCAGTTCCTAAACACGGGCACTGAGCCTATCATCACCTCCAATACAATCTTCTGGCACGCCATTACGTTTGGCTTGCGATACCAGTTCTAAAGCCTTCTCGAAGGAGCAAGGGTCAATTCAAATCAGCCGAAACAGGGCGGCTGTTGACTTTGGTTCTTCGAAAAGGTGAGTTCTCTCGACTTGCTCCGGTTGTACCGACAAGCCTTGCGTCAACACGCACCGCAGGCAACCCGCTGTCGAACCCAGTGCAACTGGACGCTCTCGAGACCAAAAGAAAAAGGCTGTTCACCCTTGGGGCGAACAGCCTTTTTTTGTTTGAATTCGTCAGGACAAATCAGTTACCGATTAGCGGCATCTGCTCTGTCTGGCTGACTAATCATCTAGTTTTGGTCACCTTCGGCACCAACTTGCGCAGGCAGATTCAACAGCAGGTTCGTCTGCGAGACGGCTCCACCGTTGGAATACTTGGCGTCAAGGAAGTGAGAGATGCGGGAATGCAGGTCGGAGAGGTGCGCCTTGGTGTAGGTGTCCAATCCGGCTGAGTCACGAGCCGCACCGAGTTTGGCTTTCAAATCGACCAGAGTCATCGTGGCGATGTTTGCAATCGGCTTGAGGGCCGCATTGCTGCCGCGGATGTCACGGGCCAAATCAAACAGGCGGCTGACGTATTCAGCCTGCAAGTTCCGTCGCAAGCTGCTAATCGCTGGCTTGCGGTCGGTGTAGTTGCCTGCATTGAGGTTTCCGATTTCTTTCCAAATCGAGTTGGTAACCGTGTTCATCATCTCGGCCAGCGTCAGCGCGTCGGCGTCAGCTGGAGTCCGCAGTTCGTTGTCATAAACCCGACGCAAAACGGTTGGGTTGATGATCTGGCTGAGGGTCGATGCCTGAATCGCCATGATCTGGTCATGAACGGGCCAAGCCGATTCGCTCATCGAAGAAGCACCGCGGTCATCCCGCCAGCTATCACCCACCAAGTGGACGAGAAGGTCGGGGGTCAGCCCGAACGCTTCGTCGTAAAGCGAATTCTCGATCACGAAATTCAGAGCGTCACGCTGGGCGGCAGCGGGGACCACCTCAATCGGCTTGCGGCCGTTGGGATCGCCCTTCTTGTCGCGATTGATGAATGACCCACCGAGCCAATTGGACATATTTCCAATGCTTCGAGCTTGGAGGCTGAGGGTCAACTGGTAGCCGCGGCGAGCCTTGGCCCAACTGTCGCCATCCTTCACGAACTTCTCAAGCAGCTTCTCGCGATGATGCTTGGCTAAGTTGACTTGGCTCTTAGAGAAGTCGAGCGGGTTCTTGCTGAAGTCATAACGACGAGCCAGCGGGTCGGGACCCATGGTGTCTTCGTCGGTACCGAACACGAGTTCAGGTTCAGCGACTCGCTTCAGAATTTCTGGCAGCTTCTTGTCGTCGAGGGTGTAACCGTACTCGATCGCCCAGAGGTCGTAGGGACCGACACCGATCATGGTGAAGTCGCCTTGAACCACGCCGTCATTGAAATTGAAGTTAACGGGCAGGTAATCCATCACAGAACCGGCGAGCGGCTTCTTGCCCTTGAGTCCTTCACTGTTGATCTCGGCGAGCGAGTAAACGCTGGACGCCTTGAAGTTGTGTCGCAAGCCAAGCGTGTGCCCGACTTCGTGGCAAACCAGATCAGCAAGCAGCGGGCCGATAAACGACTCTGGCATGCCGTCGAGAATCTGTTCGTCGGTTTCCGGATTTGGCTTTTGGTCCTGCAGCATCAAGGCCATCGACATCCGCATCGTTGCGACGTCAAACGCATGTCCTTCGGCGGCAAAGCAACCACCGTTGACTTGGCTAACACGTCCGTAAAGTCCATCGGAAGGCTCGTCGCCGAGCATCCGGGTCTTGATGTTGATTCCGGCATGACCTGCGTTTGGAGCTTGTGCTTCCAGCAGCAACTGTCGGCGAATCGCTTCGCGCTGGCTTGGCGAAACCAGCCGCAGTCGAGGGTCCCATTCGGGGTGCTCAGCGAACCAAGCCAATGTCTCGGGAGTCATTCCTTCCATCGCAATTCGCGGCATTACCTTCTCGAACTGGTCTTCAAAGGTGCGAATCCAGCCATCGGTCAGAACGATATCCGCGTCGAGAATTTCGCCGGTGGTGGGATTCACGCGGCTCGGGCCAATCGCCGTGCTGACGTTATTGTTCAACCAACGAATAAAGTTGTAGCGAACATCTTCAGGGTCGCGATTCATGTGTTCGTTCGACTGCTTATCCTGCTGCCGAACTTCGATCGCATTGACGATGCCTACTTGCTCATACGCCTTGTTCCAGTAGAGCACGCCTTCGCGGACCCAGCGACGGTAACGGACAGGAGTGGTGTGTTCGATGTAGAACACGATCGGTTGCTTCGGAGGACTCATCTTCAAGCTGGGATCCCGCTTTTCGAGGTGCCAGCGATTGATGTAGCGAATCTTGGTGTCGTCCGAGGAGTACTTGCCGTAGTCGCTGTAGGAAGTCGTGAAGTAGCCAATTCGTTCGTCGGCAACGCGGGACTTAAAGCCAGGCGTGCCTTCGATCTTGCTGATTGAATAGTGCAGGACTTTCAAATTTCCGTCAGCACCGGCAACTTCAAAAGCAATTTCAATATTCTTTGGAAATGCCTTAACTCGAGCGACCCGAGAGAGATAAGCCTTGCCCGGTCGGAAATTACCAAAGAAGGTGCCGGCATTGTTCACGAGCAATTCGTCGAGGTCAACAATCGGGCCCCCCCGGGGATACCAGCCGACGATCGGTACGTCGACGATCACGGTGTCGGTAAACAATCGCTTGACGGAGGACTTCGACTCGTCATCTGAGCCGCGAATCGAGAGGTCTTCGGCGACCAGTGCGAGCCGCTTGCCATACTGCTTCCAATAAACATAAAAGTCGGAGGATTGCAGGCCAGCAAACACATCGCCACCGGACAGAGTCGTGGCGATAAATTGACGGTGGGTATCGGCTGCGAAATCCTTAGGCAATTCCGCGAGGACTTGATTGGTCTTCTTGTTCACCCAGAGGCGATAAAAGGAGCGGTCTTCCTTCCCGCCTTCTTCGGTCTGAACCTTAATTTCTTCAAAATCCTTAGTGACTTGGTCCAGCGGTGGGTAATCCGCGGACTGGTCTTCCTGGGCGTTGGCCTGCAGTCCTACCAGCGCGGTCAACGACAGCGCCCAGCAAAACCGGACCAACCACTTACGGCGAATCAAACTCATGCTCATTACCTCTCCAAATTAGGGCAATTGATGTTCTGGCTTTGTCCGGATCCCTGCGGACAAAAGCGGCCGGTGGCGTCGTGGCCTCCGGCTCGCGGGATTGACATATTGATAAAGCAAACGCCAAGCCAATCGCTGGCTTGGCCACCCGAGAACACCCCAATTGCGGCCGCCTCGGGGCTTTACCCCTCACAACACGGCCTATTTTATTTCAAACCCGCCGAAAAAGCACGGCAACAGTCGCTTTTTGGAAACGCGATTGTGGCAAAAATGCAACTTCAAAACGACCGCTTTCGCACCGCTTTGTCGGCCTTTGAGAGGTGCCGGGGAACATTCCTTGGTGCTCGGTTTTGAAAAGGAAACTTGTGGTTGCGATCATCCAGACCCGCGAGAATCGGTCTCGCCACTCGGGTATACTGGCCGAGCAGGAATCCCCCAAAGCACGGCAGACTCGGCATGTCCTACGAACTCGCGTTTGAACGCCCCTGGATGCTCAGCCTGCTCGCGCTCATTCCACTCATCTGGTGGCTCGGGTATCGCAGTCTCGCGGGCCTTGGCTGGGGGCGACGCGTTTTCGCTTTGCTGCTTCGCTCGCTGGTGCTCGCCTTGCTTGTTTTCGCACTGGCGGAAGCAAGCCTCGAAAGAAAAACCGACCAACTGACGGTCATCTACCTGCTGGATCAGTCCGAGAGCATTCCTGTCGCGAAACGGAGCGCGATGCTGCGATTTGTTTTCGATTCGGTTGCGAAACACCGTCGCGAGAAAGACAAAGCGGGTGTCGTCATTTTCGGGGCCAATGCCCAAGTCGAATCACCGCCCTATCAAGGGCAGTTGCCACTGATCGGTGAACTCGAATCGGACCTTGAGCTTCGGAAAGATGCGACCAATCTCGAGGCAGCCTTGAAATTGGCCAAGGCCTCATTGCCCGAGGACTCAGCCGCTCGACTGGTCATTGTCAGCGACGGTAATGAAAACCTCGGTGACAGCCTCAGTGCGGCGCGCTCGCTGGTCGCTGATGGGATCGGGATCGATGTCGTCCCGGTCGAGCTTCTGGCTCAAGCCGAAATCGCAGTCGAGAAGATTCTACTCCCGACAGACATCCGAAAGGGCCAAAAGTTTGAAGCCCGAGTGATTGTCAACCACGACACTCAGAAGCTCCGAGCGATCAACCGGTGACGGGCAAGCTTCGGTTGAGTCAACGTATTAACAATCGCGAAGAGCTTGTAGCCGAGCAGACCGTCACCTTGCGCCCCGGAAAGAACGTGATTGCTTTCCAGCATCAACTCGACCAGTCTGCCATCGTGAATTTTTCGGCCAGCTTTACGCCTGATGACCCGAACAGCGATAGCGTCCAGAAAAACAATGCTGCCGCGGCGTTCACCCATGTTCGCGGGAAAGGGAAGGTACTCCTGATCGAGGATGGCAATCAACGCGGGGACTTCTCGCAATTGGTCGAACGCCTGCAAGGTAATTCGATCGAGGTCGACGTGATTCCCTCGAGCTCGCTTTACTCCTCCGCGTCAGAGCTATTGCAGTATGACTCGATTGTGCTGGCGAATGTCCCTCGGGCGACAGCGGACGAAGGTGGAAATGCGGAGTCGTTCAGCGACGAGCAAATCCGGATGCTGGTAAGCAATTGCGAGAATATGGGCTGTGGAATCGTAATGATTGGTGGCGACCGTTCCTTTGGAGCAGGGGGCTGGGCAAACACCGATCTCGAAAAGGCGATGCCGGTCGATTTTCAAATCAAGAACGACAAGATTAACGCAGTCGGCGCGCTTGCCCTGATGATGCATGCATCTGAACTAGCTGATGGAAATTTTTGGCAGCTCAAGATTGCCAAGGAGGCTCTGAACACGCTTGGGCCGATGGACTATGCCGGCGTGATCGACTGGAGCGATCTCGGAGGCGCGCCCAAGTGGCTGTGGCGGTTGCCAAATGGAATCGACCGCGTGACAGAGAACCGAAATCGAATGCTCGGATTTCTCGGCCGGATGGCGCCGGGCGATATGCCGGAATTCGATTCGCCGATGAAACTGGCGGTCACGGGACTCATCAATGTGCCCGCTGCGATGAAACATATGATCATCATCAGCGACGGCGACCCCGCGCCGCCAACGGCTAAGGTGCTACAAGCCTGCAAGGACAACAAGATCACAATTACGACGGTTGCTGTGGGCACACACGGTCCAGCCGGCAGCACGCCGCTGAAAGATATCGCGGAGTTCACTGGCGGCAAATATTACGAAGTCAAAGACGCCCGAGCACTACCCAAAATTTATCAACGCGAAGCCCGTCGCGTGGCCAAGCCTTTGATCAAAGAATCGGCCAGTGGAATGCGAGCCATCGGGATCAAAGGGTACGAATCAAACGAAATCGTCCAGGGGATCCAAGCTCAAGAACTTCCTCCGTTCTTCGGCTACGTGATGACGACGATCAAGGAAAGTCCGCTGGTCGAGCAATTGCTCATCGCCAGCGACCCCGTCGATAATCAGGAAAACTCTACTCTACTCGCATCTTGGCGGTATGGTGTCGGCCGGACTGTCGTCTTTACAAGCGATGCAGGGAAGCAATGGACCAGCAATTGGTACAACAGCGAATATTACGACAAGCTCTTTTCTCAATTGGTGCGTTACTCAATGCGGCCAGTGACCAAGAGCGCCAACTTCTCGGTCGGGACGGAATTCAAAGACAACCGCGGACGAATTGTCGTCACCGCAGCCGATGACTCGGGCGACTTTCTCAATTTCCTGAATCTCTCGGCACGGGGCGTCGATCCAGAACTGAAGGACCGAGAACTCACTTTCACCCAGACAGCTCCCGGTCGCTATGTCGCCGAGTTCGATGCGAACACGCCGGGAAACTACCTGTTCTCTATCTTCCCAGATGAAGGCTACGAACGACTCACGGCTGGTATTAGCGTTCCCTACTCAAGCGAATACGCGGACCGCGAAACCAATCTGAGTTTGCTCAAGTCGCTGGCAGAGCTGGAGCCGAAGAAAGGACAAGCTGGAATGCTGGCCGCCGGAGAACTGCTCGGCGACGGACTCGCTCAACTCTTGGAGCTGAATCCTTTCCGCAGCGGATTGTTTCAGGTCGCGAGCATTCAGAGCATCTGGCCCGA
>JBJTQD010000428.1:0-3001 GCA_046075445.1 Planctomycetota bacterium | reverse complement strand
GGCTCGGCCCTCGGCGTCGGCGATCAGCGCTTGACCGACCGGCGACCCTGCAGCTTGCTCATTCAGCGCCAAAGCACTGCTGAGTCGCTCCTTCAAGCCGAACCTGCGATCGACTTCAACCGCCGCATCGAGTTGGCTGGTGCGTTGCCGCCAGAGGCTGAAGAGTGAATAAGCCACACCGAGGACGATTCCAGCGAGCAGCGAACCCCAGCACCAAGACGTCGCGGTCATTCCTGGCCACCAATTTTCCAGCGGCCAAATTTTCGGGACGGACCAAGCCAGGGCGGCAAAGCCCAGCCCGACGAGCAGCGCGCGAAAGGCTAATTGGAAGAACAAATTCGCGTTGAGCCTGACGCGTGCGATGTTGACCGCTCTCTCAATCGCTTGCATGACACTGACTTTTGTTGGGAAGAGATATCCTGAACCTACGCGCAGACCGCTGCAAAAATTATAGGGTCAGCGCGGCCCAAGCAGCCAGCCAAAAGCAGCTATTCTTTGGTGTTCAGGTTGAGCGAAAACTTGACGGAATTTCCCGTTTTCCTCGGGCTAACGGCTAAAATCCCTTTGAATTCGCCCGTTTACCAGCCGAAGCTTTCGTTATCCGCACCTTCCGTTTCCGGTTCGATCGGTGAGGAGATCGTCCTCGACCACACCTAAAATAAAAAATCATGCTCCCCAGTCCTGTAGATCGTCCGAAATCCGATGTCGTTGTTTACGACGGCGATTGCCAATTCTGCACACGGCAAGTCGCTCGGCTGAATTGGCTCGACCGTGGCAAGCGACTGAGCTTCCTCTCGCTACATGATCCGTTAACCGCGAAGCTCTTCCCGGAGTTGACTCATGAGCAGCTAATGCGGGAAATGGTCGTCGTCACTCCAGACGGGAAACGATATGGAGGCGCCGGGGCTGGTCGCTATCTCTCGTGGCGGCTGCCGATGCTCTGGTGGCTCGCTCCGCTGCTTCACATCCCTGGTTCGCTGCCAATCTGGAACTGGGCTTATCGCACCGTGGCCCGCAATCGATATCGCTGGAACAAAGCCCGAGGCAAAGACGAATGCTCCACCGGCAGCTGCGACCTGCACTTCCAGTCTGAAAAACGATAGCAATCTAAAATCTGTAGAGCACGTTAGGCCTACCCCACTGTGGCTCGGTATCAGCCGGCATCGCCATCCACTCTGCTGCCTTACCCTCTCTCAACTTCTCTCGGCGTCTTCTGCGTCTCTGTGTTGATTCTTCTTATCCGTCAAGCCGATCCGCCAAGTCCTTTGAGCGGCTACCACCCAAGCGGTTTCGCTAGCATCTTAGTCCTTGCTGCGGGAAGCCAGACAATCAAGGTAACGCGTCGAATTTAGGCAAAGAGGGCTGGCTGCCAAATTCCGACCGCTCTCGAAAAAAGATTGACGGTTGTAGCGACCGGCTTCCGAAAATTCATATGAAGCTGCACCTGCCAGTGCCAGCTTCCGTCTTCATTGATAGCGTCTCCCGATTCCAGCCACCGACCGGCGGAAACACCTGCCTCATGATTTGCACTGCTGTGACACTCTGCAACCGCGCGGTGTTAGTGCTGCTTTGCGCACTGATCACGCTCGGCTGGGCACGTCCTCTGCTCGCCCAGAGCGGTTCGATCAATCAGCGGCAAGCGAAGGAAGAGGCGATCGAAGCGATTCCGCTGGGGTATCTCAACCCGGTGGCACAAAAGAAGACACTGGAGGTCCTCGAGAAGACCTCGCTCTACCGGCGGCTACCCGTTTCAGCGATTGAAGCTGACCCGGATTACTACCGCTTTCTCGTGCGCAACCCCGAAGTGATCGTCGAAATCTGGCGATTGATGGGGGTCACGAAAATGGTTTGTGAGCGGACGGGTGAATACACCTATCGCTGCGACGATGGAGCCGGCACCGTCTCCGAAGTCGAACTCCTCTACGGAACCGAGAATTTGCATTTGTTCTGGGCCAGCGGCAGCTACGCCAACACGCTGAACAAAAAGCCGATTGATGGTGATTGCTTGATGCTCCTGCGGACCTCGCCGGTGGTAGGCCCGTCCGGCAAGCCCACCGTCCAGAGTACGCTGGACGTCTTCCTGACGATCGACAACATGACGGCGAGCTTGGTCGCCAAGACGCTCGCACCGGTCGTCGGTAAGACGGCTGATCACAATTTTCTGGAGTCGCTGAAATTCGTGCAGCGATTGAATGAGACGACAGGTCGAAACGGACCGGGAGTCCAGGGGATGGCAGACCGCCTGGAAGGATTGACCGAACCGGTCCGTGAGCAATTCATCGAGATCGTCGACGTGGTATACGAGCGGACTCAGCAGGCACTGCTGCGCTCGTCGCTGATGGTTCCGGGCAGTATGCCGTCAAGACCTTCGACCGGCGTCATTCCCGTCTCCGGACAAATGCCCGCACCAGCTCAGCTCAGGCCGCCGCCCGGCGCGCTCCCCCCACCACCGGCGAAGCGCTAGGCGATGGCTTTGCCGCCTTGTTTTCGGCGACGAACGATTCGCGCTAGAAACCCACCGGCCTAATCAGCAGGCAGCAGTCGCGCCAGCCGCTCCGCCTGCTCGGGCGATTTCTCTTTCAGCTTGGCGAAGTCCACCTTTAGCGCGTCGCGATCTTCAGCCGAATCCGGTTTCCCCTTCACTGCCCAAGCCCGATGAAAAGTGGCGGCATACCAGTCCTCCCGCGACTCGGCCGCAGCAGCCTGCTCCTGGTGCCAGTGCGGCTTGAGCCGTGCCGAACGCCTGCGGCGCCCCTGCTCGCGGGGAGATTTGGCGTACTCGAGGTCAACAATGGCGACATCGTTGCCAATCCCGATTACCATTCGTTTCCCGTCGGCCGTGCGATTGTTTGTTTCCACGGCAGTAGTCGCCTTTTTGCGGGTAAGCAATTCACCAGTCGAGGAGTTCCATTCGATTTCCTCACCTTCGTAATCTTGAGAGACAATCCGTTCACCGGCGGAACTGAAGGCGACGCTCATTACTACGGCCGTATGTCCACTG
>JBJTQD010000427.1:0-2447 GCA_046075445.1 Planctomycetota bacterium | reverse complement strand
TACACGATTGCTCAATTTGGTTCACTGCCTTTCCAGCCGAATCGAAGTCTCTCAACTTGCACGCCTGCAGGAGGTTTTGCGCGGTCTTCGTCATCTCGCTGGCCAGCCCGCGGTAATCCTCGTCATCACCGCCTTCCATTTCCTCTTCCGCCAAGACTTTGCCAATCACAGCAATCACGCTCGCTTGCTGAAGAACGTCCTCAAGTCCGCCTTCGAAATCCCCCTTGTTCGCCGTCAACGTCTTCAAGTTGTTCAAACTGGTCTCCAGCTGCAACATCGTTGGTACGCGATCGATCACCTGGCTCCAGTCAACGGCCTCAATCGGCTTCTCGGCATCACCGAATGAGCCGCCTCGAACAAGCTCCTGCAGCTCTTCCTTTCTCAGACGAGCGTACTGATAAGCCTGCTCGCCATCAGTCCTCGAATTAGCCGCCGCACGCCAGCAAGCGGGCTGGACCACCGACGCCGCCTGCTTCCAACGCACTTCGCCTTCGTATTCAAAGATAATCGCAAACCACATTGATAGCAGACTGTAAGCCTGCCGAACCTTTTGATAGTCCGTTTTGAATTTGATTGGCGTCGTGACATCCTGCTCCAACTGCAGCAGTAGCCTTTTCACCTCGCTCTCAACAGCTTCACCGGCAACCACCCCAGACCAACCGCCAGCCGCAGCTTCCGCCGGCTGCTCAGCGACCTTTTCCGGCGCGACAGGTGCACCACCGACTGGCTTGGCTGCAGGACGCGCGGCCGATTGAGCGCCCGGCTTGGGCCGCTCACCCACTAATCCCTCGCGAAAAAGATTCTCGAAGTAGACCCCCTCCCAGTCCCGCGGAGAAAATTGCGGACGCTTTGCCCGACGCACAACCGGCGGTTCGCGCTGCGGGTCCTTGGGCTTTACTGTCGGCTCGGAGGATTTGTCACCGGGCAGAGGTTGCTGCGCCGCGTTCGCAGACTCGGATTGATTTGTTTTATCTGCAGGAGCGTCCGGCGTAGGAATCGCCTCTTGTGACTCTTGCGGAACAGCCGGTGCAGGGTCTTGCGGATTTGACGCAGTCCGATTTCCGGACCACAAGCCGATCCCGCATCCGGCAAACAGCCAAATCGTCAACAAGCCACGCAGCAACATTCGCACTTTCCTTCGTTTCCCGAAATTGTCACCCGCACAGCCGCTTCAAACTGCCTCGCGGCGTTAATGACCGACGAATCTTTCAGGGCAACTGATCGACGCGTTCTCAGGTAATGTGAGAAAAAGCTTCGATTGGACGCCCGAATCTCGTATCATTATGAGGCAAGCTCTCGAGAAACTCAATCAAACCTTCTCGCCTCAAGTTCCTTTCCCTCGGGCGAGGATGATAAATCAGAGCAAACCGCCTCAAGCCATTCCGTCCGCTTCCAACTCATGAGCGAATCGCAATCTCAACCAACCGGCCCCGACCCCGACCGCCGGGACTTTTTGACCGCGCGGCCAATCCGCGATCAGGTCGCAAGCCAAGCGAGCGAACTCGAGTCCAGCGAATCGGGCCAGCGTAAGTTTGCGGCGACTCAGGCCCAAGGCACCGCTGAACATTGGCTCCAGCATTTCACCCACCGAGCGATGGCTTGCGACTTTCAAGTCTTCCTCAACCTCGGCCAAGACCCGCAAGGCCCCGAAGCAGTGCTCGAGGGGTTCGCTCTGGTCGATGAGCTGGAGGATCGCTTTTCCATTTTTCGCGGGCACTCGGAACTGACACGAGTCAATCAGTTCGCGGCGAAAATTGATGTGCCGGTTGAGAGCGATTTGTTTGGCTTGCTGCAATTGGCGGAAACGCTGCACGCGGAGACTGCCGGCGCGTTTGACATTTCGACAACGGCGCTCTCGAAAGCGTGGAATTTTTTTAGCCGCCAACCGGCTGTCCCCTCGGCAGAAGCGATCGCCACAGCCCTAGAAAATGTCGGACAGAAAAATCTGCAGCTCGATCCGGAGCAGCGCAGCGTCCGCTTCAGCAAACCGGGGATCGAACTGAACTTACACAGCATCGGCAAAGGTTTCGCCGTACGACGGATGGCCGAGCATCTCCAGCAGCGCGGGCTGCGCGATTTTGTTATCCATGGTGGGCAAAGTAGCGTACTCGCAATTGGCGATTGCCTGCCGCGAGAAACGGAGCAGGGGGGCTGGCGGATTGGGCTGACCCATCCCGTCTTCCCAGAAAAGCGACTCGGCGAGTTCTTCCTGACCAATCGCGCGATCGGCACCAGCGGATCTGCTCGGCAAGGCCTCGTCCACCGCGGGCAAAGGCTGGGACATATCCTCGACCCAAGAACTGGATGGCCAGCTAGCCAGTGGCTCTCAACCACCGTGCTCCATCCCGATCCGACACACGCCGATGGCTTGGCCACTGCGTTTTATGTGATGACCGAAGCTGAAATCATTGACCACTGCCGCAGTCGACCGGAACTGGCAGCGCTGA
>JBJTQD010000426.1:0-6740 GCA_046075445.1 Planctomycetota bacterium | reverse complement strand
GGTAAAGGACCAGTTTGTGGAACACCACTTTCTGGAAATTCACCGCTTTGGGGGTTCGCCGAATCTTAGCCGACTAGCCGCTCGGAAACCGAGAACGACCCGTCAACCCAGAACAGTATCGTACTCCCGGGCTTGCACTCGGGAAGAGGAAAAATTTAGCCGTTAAACTGCGCATTGGCAAGGCGGTACCGAGCCGCTTTTCGGCCAACCCCGCACCCTACAATCGGCATAATCACGAGGCTTTTTCAGCCGTTTTCACTCAGCCCGCTCGGCCCCCGTCCGGATGAGGCCTCCGGCGGACCTAGGTTTGCAAAACTCCCGATTCTGGCCCGGAACGGCCATTCGGCGGGTTTCATCACCTCCGTGGGGAATGAGGCCGCACAAATGACTGCCGTCTGGACGAAGCTCAACGAAATTCTGGATGACCCCGAGAAGCTCTCTCCTGAAAGCTGGGGGCTAATCGTGATCGCTCTAATCGCAGTCTGCCTCTGGTGCCTGCGCAGCAAGCCTTACGTCTAAGCTGCCACTGGACCTAACCAAACCGGCTGCTCAAAGCCAACGCCGCGATCAAAACAGAATCTCTTCCCGGTCAAACCCTAGCTGCCTGATTCGCTCCGCATCGCTCGACGCCTGGTCGCTCAAGCCGAGTGACTCGAGAACCTCGCGGCGATGACGCAGCTTGACCGCCAACCCCCGCGCCACAGTTCGCTGCCAAGCTCTCAGGTCCTGATTCAGCTGAATCTGATTCGGCAGGTCCGACTCCCAGCCCAACTGGACTATCTCATCGACCGCAATCGCCAAGTCGAGCAGTTTAAGGACTTGCTGCCGCTGCTCATCCGTCCGGACTAACTTCCGCCGCACGCAGGCCTCGGTGTCGAGCAAGTTGGAAGTGGTCTCGGCAAATTGCAGATACTCGGAATCGCTAAGCAGTTCGCTGAGCCATCGCGCTTCATCACTCCCCAGCTCTCGCGCCGCTCGGCGGTCAGCCAAACTCGCATCGCTTTCACCGAGATCGTCGCGCAGCAAAGCTCGAAGCAGGAGCAAGCAGGCCCGATCCTGCTTAAGGCTCGCCAGCCGCAGGCGTTCATCGAAGGCCAACTCCCGGTCAGGCAGTTGTTTCTGTGCCAGAAAGAAAATTTCCCGCGCCGCTGCCAGAACCAAATTTTGCTCCAGCCCCGGCTGCAGTTCCTCCAGCTCGCGGAGGCTGCCATTGATCAGCGGCAGCAGGTCGCCCTGTCGCTGGAAGCGGCGACTGAGCATCGCTCCGGCGGTGAGCGCCTGCAGCGGCAAGCTGGTCGGGCGGCTGAGCTTGGCATCCGGGAGTCGCCGAAACCGCTTTTGGATTTCCTCGATGCACCACTCCGCTTGGTCTAATTCCAGCCCCGTGACACTGCGAATGTAAGCCCTCGAGTTGAGCCCCTCGAGCGATTGCCCAGGCCGCTCGCTCAGCGCTTCTCGCTTGTGCGTAAACTCCAGCGACGTTTGATAATTGCCCCGCTGCAATTCCGAGTAAACCTTGCAGACATACAGCCGCGACAGATAATCGGCTCCGCCAATCGAGGCGACCAATTGGGGATTTCCGGTCAGCTTCAGTAATTCGTCGCAAAGCTCCACCGACTTGTCGGCTTGGCCGGCTT
The DNA here is from genome assembly GCA_046075445.1 of Planctomycetota bacterium. Lineage (GTDB taxonomy): Bacteria > Planctomycetota > Planctomycetia > Pirellulales > Pirellulaceae > BJ22. The sequence continues at coordinate 5,103 of JBJTQD010000426.1, read as the reverse complement.
CTTGCAAGATTTCGGCCAGCCGCAACTTCAGCGAGCGATCCTCGGGCGAGGCCTCGACCGCAGTTTCCATCAAGCGAACCGCCTCGGGCAACTCTCCCCGAAGCTGTGCCTCCACGGCCCGGGCCTCGGTCCAGCGAGCGCGTTCGGCTGGGAGATACTGCGCAGCGAGCGGCAAGCCGATCAGGGCCAAGAGGATCGCCAGAGTCAACCAGCTCCAGCGACCATTCGGTGGCTTGATCGACGAGGCGGGCAGATTGGTTGCAGAAGTTGACATGCGATTGGCGTTGGCAGGATAGTTGGCTGGTTCAGCGTCTCAGAATTGTAGCTCAGCGAAGCAGAGGCTGTAGGGTAGGGGATCTTTGCCCCGCAGACTCAGGGTGTGGACTCAAGAAACTCACGCGTCGATTCTTCCAACTCTTGCCGGATGACTTTCAGTCGCTGGCGTTGCCGAATCTTGTTTCCCTGATCGTCGGTGACATAAAACACGTCGAGGACTTGATGCCCGTAGGTGGAAATCCGAGCGAAGTGCACATCGAGCCCCAGCTGAAAGAGCTTTTGCGAAATCGTGTAGAGCAGCCCGAGTTTGTTGTAAGCGAAGACGTCGATAATCGAAGCATTGTCGACGGTCTGGTTGTCGATCTCGACGCGAATCGGCGGGCGCTGCAAATCGACCGCCGGCCCTTGGGGAACTTTCCAGAGCTTGCGAAATCGGGGCGGCTCATCGTCCTGACCGCGGGCAATCCGATCCGCTCGACTTCGAATCTCCTCCAGCCGGCTGGGCGGCGTCTGCGCAAAATCGTCATCCTCGAACTGGAACCAGTAAAGAATCAAGCTCTGTCCCAGCGGCTTGATTTCGGCCGCGTGAATCGTCAGCCCAAGGCTCGCCAGCAGACCAGTCACTTTGTAGAAAATTCCCGAACGAATCCGCTCGTGCTTGAGCAGGGCAAGCTCCAGCGTGCGGCCTCCCTCGGGATTGCAAATCGAGCAGACCACATGGTCCTGTCCTGAGTCTCGCAGTTCGAGCAGTTGCCGCGCAATGTCGGTTGAGGCGTGATGGCGAAGGTACATGTCGGGGAAGCTACCGGCGACTTCTTTCAGCCAAGCCCGATTCGCTTCCGTTTCACCCAGCTTGTCGCATGCTTCGGCGAGTTCCTGTTGCTTCGGTGCGAGATGGTCGCGGAGGTCGCTGCCTGTCAGCTTTCGCTTTGACTGGAGGAAAAGCGTATTGAGCAGGTCCTGCTTCCACGGGGTCAACATTCCCGGCCCGACCGCAGCGATATCCGCGCAGGTCAAGAGAAACAGTAGCGAGAGCATTTTGACTGAGCCGAGATTGGCGGCGAACTCGGCGACCATCGCGTCGTCGGCGATGTTGCGATGGAACGCGAGGTGCGACATCATCAGATGGTTGTGCACCAGAAATTTGATCTCTTCGACTTCGTCCGGGTTGAGCAGCAGGCGATAACCGGTCGCTTCGGCAATCCGCCGGCCGACCTCGCAGTGTTCCTCTTCGAAGCCTTTCCCGAGGTCGTGCAGCAGCAGAGCGAGGTGCAGCAAGTGCTTCTCCCGCAATTGGCGGTAAGTCTTGCCGACGATCGTTTGGTCCTGTTCGAAGTCGGTACAGATCCGCACGGCCTGTAGGGTGTGCTCGTCGACGGTATACTTGTGGTACTCGTTGAACTGCAGCAGTCCGCGAGCGTGCGCGAAACCGGGGATGATTTTTTCCAGGGCCCGCATCTCGTGCAGGACCTGCAGCACGTCGCCCAACTTGCGCGGGTTGGAGAGCAGAGCCATAAACTGCAGCGCTGTCGGCTCGTCGATTCCAAATTCGCGGTCGAGCATTGAGCCGCGAATTGCCAGCCAGGTCTCGTGCTCGATCGGCTTGTCATGCAGCGTGGCCAATTGCATCAGCCGGAGGATTTGTTGCAGATTGGTTTTCACTTTCTCCAGCGAATCCGGCAAGACACCGATGTGCCACGGCGTAATTCGAAAGAGATCATCGACTTGGCGGTTGGTCAGCGGCGCGAACATGGTGCTGGCCAGCGTCCGCTTGGCTCGAGAGACACTGGCGAAGTGGTCGCAGATGTATTGGATTTGGCTGGTGAAGCGAAAGTAATCCTGCATCATCGCCTCGACTGCGAGCACGCCGGGGGCGGACTGATAGCCGAATTTGCCGGCGATTCGGACCTGTTCATTTCGGCCGAAGCCATCCTGAGCCCGCCCGGCGTGAAAGTGCAGGTCGCAGCGGACCCGGAGCAGGAACTCGGTCGACGTGTGAATGTGCGTCGCATCGGCGGGGGAGAGAGCCCGATAGCGGCAGAGCTGGTCGATATCCGTGTGGCCGAAGCGGATGAAGCCGAGCCAGCGAATCAAATGCGTGTCGCGAAGCGCTCCGCGAGAGCGTTTGACGTTGGGGCGCAGCAGGTAGACCGTTTCGCCATACTGCTCGCGCTCCTTTTCTCGAGCCGCAATCACTCCTTGAATCAGGGCAGCTTGACGGCGCTGGCTGAATTTCTGCAGGCTCTCGTAGTAGCCTTGGTACAAATCAAGGTTCCCGCCGAGAAAGCGGGACTCGGTCAGCGAGGAGAAGACGACCGGATCTTTCATCGCCGTCAAACAGGCATCGCGCGGCGTTCGGATGCTGAAGCCCAGCATCAAGCCGGCATCGTTGATCCCTTGAGTCAGCCGCTTGGCGTAGGTCGTCAGCGAATCATCGAGCGGCCCGTCGTAAAGGACCATCAGGTCGACGTCCGAGAAGGGGACGAATTCGCGGCGGCCGCTACCGCCGTGTAGGACCAAGGCGATACGCTGGTCGAGCGGGCCCTCGGAGGTAACTTCCCGGTGCAGATTCAGGAGCAACAGATCGAGCAGGTCCGAAAACGCCTGAACGGTTCGCTTTCCCGGGTTCCCAGCGTCATGCTGAGTTCGCAGCATCGCTCGGCCGTCGGTCCAGCGCTGGCGAGCCTGCAGAACGAATTCCGGAATGCCCGGCGCAGTCGACATCACGACTCCCTTTCGTTCTGCTGCTTAGTCGACTCCTCGAAGAAACTAGATCGCGTCGCGGAAACTAGATCGCGTCGCGACCCGTTTCGCCGGTGCGAATCCGAATCACTTCTTCCAAGTCAGTGACGAAAATCTTGCCGTCACCAATTTGGCCGGTTTGGGCGCAGTCAATAATCTTGTCGAGCACTGGCCTGAGCAGGTCATCGGGAACGGCGATTTCGACTTTGACCTTCGGCACGAAATCGATCGCGTATTCGGTGCCCCGATACATTTCGGTGTGACCGCGTTGACGACCGAAGCCTTTGACTTCCGTAATTGTCATCCCTTCAACACCACACTCGGTCAGGGCGGCCTTGATGTCTTCCAATTTGAAGTGGCGAATGATGGCTTCGATCTTTTTCATAGTTCGATGCTCACGAGAAGAGCTGTAAAAAACGGGAGAGCGAAAAGCAACCGGAGTGTCGAGCCGACAGGGCTTGCGAGAAGCGTTTTGCGAACCGAATTCTCGAGCCACAAAGGGTGCGAATTCCCCGCTTTCGGAACTGCCGAACGACGCTGAAAGTGTATCCGAAAGCGATCTGTTTGCGAAGATGTTTAGCCCACTGGGGCGCGAAGCGAAGTTCTCTGCGGCAAGTGTGGCGTCTGCGGAGGCGATGATCGACCGCGGGCCGGGCGAGCAAGCGGCTCCGTTCAGCGTCCGAGCCAGCGCGTTTCGGGTTGCTGGCGACGATGGTTTTCCGCGCGGGCCATCACGAACAGCAAATCGCTCAGCCGGTTAAGGTAAACGAGTTCCACCGCAAGTTCGTCAGGAGAGTCGGAAGTCTGCCGTAAAGCGACCAGCCGCCGTTCGGCTCGGCGACAAACGGCGCGAGCCAAGTGCAGCGACGCTCCTTGAGGCGAACCGCCGGGAAGGATAAAGGCGTCAAGCGGCGGGAGTTCTTGCTCCAGCGAATCAATCAGCCGCTCATGCTCGGCGATCGCTTCCTCTAACTGGACAGTCTGGCTGGACCGCCACCCGGCGACCCTTGCACCGAGCTGAAACAGTTGCTGCTGGATCTTTTCAACTGCTTGATTGAGGTCCGGCGTGAGCCCCAAGCTTCGAGCGGCACCCAAGGCGCAGTTGGTTTCGTCCAGCTCGCCGCAAACCCAGATCACCGGGTGGTCTTTCGCGACCCGGAGTCCTCCGAGCAAGCCTGTTTCACCGCGATCACCCGTTTTGGTATAGATTTTCATTTCCGCCGACTTTTGGGAGACGATTTTTTCTGAGCTGATTTCGGCGCCGACTTCGCCGCTGCTGGAGACTTGGCTTTCGAGCCACGAGCTGGCTTCGAGCCAGATGTCTTGCCGGAGCCAACCGAGCGGGCTGAGTTGGACTTAACACTCTTGCTGCCTGAACCGCCCGCTTTTGGCTGGGTGGTTTTCAGCTTGATGGTTGGCCCTGCAGCTTTTGGCTTCGCAGCTTTGGCCGTTGGTTTTCCGGCGGGCTTTTTGCTTACGCGTTTGCCGAGCAAGGCTTCGTAGTTCCGCAGCGACAGGGCGATTGTAAATCGCTTTAAGGCGTTGGCGATCACTTCCAAGTCGAGGTCTTCCAGTTTGTTGAACCGGATGCAGCACTTGCCCATATTCAGCTTTTTGCCGCCGCGCTGCCATTCCTGCCGAAACCAGTTTTCGGCTTCGTTGTAAACGGGCATGAGATAGAGCGAGCAGTAGTTCTTTTGCGAAGCGAGTCCGGCGTACGGAAACGGCTTGCTCGGGTCGCAGTGGTAACCGGCTGGATAGACCGAGTGCGGGATGACGTAGCCAATCATGCCGTAGTTCATCGTCTCTTCGATCCCCCGGTCGAGATTGGCGAGGATGACTTTGCGGACAGCTTCGATGACCGCTCGTCGTTCGGCGGGAAGCTGTTTGAGATAAGCGGCGACGGTAGTTGCTTGGCTTTGCATGGGCGATGAGAAGAGTAGTGGGATGCGGAATGCGACTTTAGCTGCCGGGCGAGGTCGGGAGACCTGCGCCCAGCGCTCGGCGGAATGCGGGATTTGGAATGCGACTTTAGCTGCCGGGCGAGGTCGGGAGACCTGCGCCCAGCGCTCGGCGCGCCGCTCC
>JBJTQD010000425.1:0-1363 GCA_046075445.1 Planctomycetota bacterium | reverse complement strand
CGAACAGCAAGCCGGACGCGCCGGTAATGCCGGAACGAAAGACGCCTTGAAACTGCCCCGAGCTGTCATAACGCAGAACACCGTCTCCGCCAAAGTTCCCGACGAACAGGTCGCCGGTCGAACTGAAGGCAAACGAAGAGGGGTTAATCGGATTGGTTCCCTTGGTGAAATTCGCTTCCAGCAGCGAGCCGGTCGAACTCATGCGGCTGATCGAAGTTCCCAACGAGTTGGCAACAAAGAGATTACCGTTCGGCCCAAAAACCATCTGGGCCGGACCAGCCAACCCGCCACCGGCATAAAAGTTTCCGAGGAAGGCGCCAGAATTGACGTCGTACTTCAAAATGCGACCGTCGTTCCGATTGGAAACTAGCAGGTTGCCGCTCGCATCCAAAATCATCCCCACCGGACCATCGAGTTGCCCGCCGGACGCAAAAGCCCCCAACGGTGCGCCGGTGGTTTGGTCGAAACGCAAGATTTGGCTTTGTCCAAGTTGTCCCGAGTCAGAAACGAACAGGTCACCAAAGACGGGCGTGGCAACAAAGCTCCAACTAAACAAAAACGCAATCGCGGTGATCCGCAAACAAGCGGCGAATGACGACTTCATGAAACTCATCCATCAAGGTTGTAAAGCGTGAAGTAACTGGGATAGTGATCAACCGTGCTGCTGAACGATTTTCAACAGCCCGTTTCGGCTCCAGAAATGTCCTCGCAGTCTAGTTCGCGGGGTGTCCGAAGTCAATTTGCTCTCTGCGGCCGCGGCTTCAACAAAAAAAACCGCGGCCCTTTCGGACCGCGGCTGAAAATTGCTTTCGTAATCACTCCCCAGCAGGACTATAGTTTGCCCCGCTGTGGAATTTGGAGCATCGCTCCGCTCCGTCAGTTGCCCGACTTGCCCGGGATCAACGGAACCGCAGGAACAACGCTTCCGGCGGCTGGCTTGGGCTGTTCGCCCCCGCCTTCGCCTTCTTCTTCCTCGTGAGCGATCTTCACGTCCACTTTCATCTCGGCGAACAAGGTCTCGAGCGCCTTGTCCATCGCATCACCGCGAACGTTCTTGTACCGAATCTTCCCCTCGCCATCGAGGACATAGATAGTCGGCCAACCACTCACATTCCAGGCGGTCGAAATGGGTCCCGAGGTTCCCTCAGGTCCATTCCAGAAACTCCGCCAAGTAATGTTTTTCTCTTTGACGATCTCGCGAATTGAATCGAGATCCTTGTCACTGTTAACGCCAATCAAAGCAAACGGCTTGTCTGACAACTGTTTCACGAGCGACCGCTCGTGGGGGTACATCGCCCGGCACGGGCCTCACCAATCACCCCAGAAGTCAAGCACCACGATCTTGCCGCGGTAGTCGCTCAGC
>JBJTQD010000424.1:0-12022 GCA_046075445.1 Planctomycetota bacterium | reverse complement strand
CCGGCGGCCAATGGAGCGAAAGTGCCTTTGAAAGAGACCGAAGTCGAGCTGAAGCGTGTTTGGCTAATTCCCTAGTTTCGCCAGCTTCACTCGTCTCAAGGGCTGGATGGGGATTTCCCGCTTCTTGACTGCTCTTTCTTCCCGGAGTTTGTTACAACACAGCCCAAAGTACGCCGCTTTACCACTCGCTTTAGCCAACGAGACTGCACACCGCATATGAACGTTCTGCTGTTTGAAGACGAGTTTGTCTCGCGGCTCTATCCGATCACGACTGGTCGACCGGCGTTCGCAATCGGATGTGGCTCGTTCCGCCTCCTCGATTGGGTCCAAATCATTTTTGCCGACCAGGCAAGTGCAACGGTTCGCCCTCACTTACATGCGGTGCTCAAAACGGATCACCGCGATCTGCAAAGTGAATTGCAACCAACCGAGCCGTGGACGCTCTGTCTCAACGCGCGATTGGTTCCCAGTCGCTCGAATCTTGAGAAAGTCGTTCAGCTGACTCGTAACCCATCGTCGCTGGTGGTACGAAACGGAAATGGTGCCGTGGCAGCAGCCGTCATGCCAACCGTCGAACTGGCGCGGGCTGGACTGGGTGATTGCTACCGAGTCAATCAAGCGATTCTGCAGCACGCCGCGAGTCAATCGCCCCTGACACTGCATCTGGATCTGTTCGACTATCCGCACGACGTGATTCGTTTCAACCAAAAGATCTTCGACGAGAACTTGGCTTTTCGGCTCTCCGGGGATCGCTACCGGGAAGTTGCCGATGGAGTCTTCGTCTCGGGGAGCGTAACGATTAGCGACTTTGTTGTGACCAACACAAAAGCTGGGCCGATTCTAATTGAGGATGACACGGCGATCGGTCCCTTCTGTTTTCTTCGTGGTCCCTTGCATTTGGGGCCAAGAACCAGAGTGAACGAGCATGCGGCGATCAAGGATTACGTCGCGATCGGTCATACCACGAAAATTGGCGGCGAAGTCGAGTGCTCAGTGATTGAGCCGTTCTCGAACAAGCAGCATCACGGCTTCCTCGGTCACAGTTATCTCGGAAGCTGGATCAATCTCGGAGCAGGTACTTGTAACAGTGACCTCAAGAATACCTACGGCGAGGTGAAGATGGATTACAGCGGCGAGCGCGTTCCGACGGGAATGCAGTTCATTGGCTGTATCATTGGCGACTACTCAAAGACAGCGATCAATACGAGCGTCTTCACTGGCAAGACGATCGGTGTTTGCAGCATGGTTTATGGCTTTGTGACTACCAATGTTCCAAGCTTTACCAATTATGCCCGGTCCTTCGGCCAAGTCACGGAAATGTCACCGGTTGTGATGGAGGCGACCCAAAAGCGCATGTTTTCCCGACGGAATGTGCTTCAGCGCCCGCTCGATTCAGACCTCTTGGTGGCCATGCACGCACTGACACAAAAAGAGCGGCAAATGGCAGAAGAACCGCTCAGCCTCTAGCCGATCGAAATCGCCCTCAAGCAATCGATTCGGCCAGCGACAACGAGGGTATGAGCGAGATTTGATTTAAGCTTCGCTCTTCACTTCGCGGCGGGCGTTTCCCTTGCCGGAGAGCGATTCAATAAAGCCTTCCAAATGCTGCAGCGTGTCGCAGAAAACGGAGTACTTAATCTGCCGGCGCAGTTCTTCGTTCATCGCCCGTCCACCGAGGACGAAAAAGGTGTCGCCTTGAAACTCCTCATAGAGTCGGCGATACCCAGAGACGAATCGCTCTTGGTCAGGCAAGTGACTGACGCTCAGCCAGAATAGTTTTGGACGATGGTCCTTAATTGCCGCATGCAGCGTTTCAAAGGGCAGGTTGTAGCCTAGCGAATTTGCATTCCAGCGATGATCTCGAAGGACCAGTTCAACGGTCATCGACGCAAGGCTGTAAGGATCGCCCTCTGCCGTGCCACCAATTGCGATTGGCGACTCGGGTGGTGCCTGCGGAATCAGGCCACGGAGTTCGTAAATCACTCGCTGGCAAATTTCGCAAGCTCGTCGCTCTTGGTAAATTTCAGCCGCTCCGCATTGCCAAAGCTTGCCAATCTCGCAAAACGTCCTGGCGACCACTTCGTCGCAGATGCGAGCGATGCTGTTCTCAGCGAGAAAGAGGTCGACGGCGATCTGTCTTGCTGCCATTTCGTCGCCGCGTAGCAGCGCGTCGAGAAACGGCTGGACCGATAGTTCCAAGGCCCGCTTCGACTGACCAATTGCAACCGGCAGTCCCAGTTCCTCTGGGTGGAGAATTTGGTACCCGTGAGTCTTCACAAACTCAAGGAAGGAACTCACCCGGACTCGGCGATGACCGCCAGCCGTGTAACTTGCCGCAATCAGGCCCTGATCGCACCACCGCTTGATGGACGATTCGCTGACCTGAATCGCTTTGGCAATCTGCTTCGGCGTGAACAGTTCTTTCATCGCGTTTTTCTTGGCTTGGATCGCGGTGGACATCGCGTTCGAAGGGGGTAGGAGCCGGACAAAGAAGAAACCCCAAGGACGAGACTGATTCGTGACTTCAGAGTTACTGAGGAACGCAAGGGGCGACGTTTCTCAGGGGGGCGAAACGGGAAATTCAGAAGCCAGCCGTTTTCGCAGGGGAGAGGCCGCTCGCCGCTTCGTAACGGCACTGAGTATTTCCACACGCCGATGACCGTTTAATCCACCAAACGGATAACTGGGATTCGCCCTGCTCTCGGTGCTTTCGAGCTATTCCGCAAAGAATTCAGCACGCCGTTTCAAACTGGCAGAGTAAAACCCCTGAAAACGGGGAGATATCGCTGGATTGCTATCTCATTCCTGCAGCTCATCGAGCTCGCGCCGGGCGGCCCGCACCTCGTCAGCATCCACAATCCGCAACTGGTCGTTGGCGGCGAAACGAAACGGCCCGGAATCATATTCCGGCTCGGGTACCGACCGCGAGAAAGTCCCATGAACTTGCGAAACGCCCGTTTGAAGAACCAGCTGCCGCACATTGCCTGCTCGAATTCCGCTCCCCGCCAAAACCTGAATCAGCATTTTCCGGCTGGCGCCCACCATTTCGCCAAGCAAACTGGCTCCCGCCATTGCCGTAGGAGCTTGCCCACTCGTCAGCACGCGTTGCACCCCTGCTTCGTTAAGCAGTTCTAGTGACAGCCGCCAATCTGCAAGCAAATCAAAAGCCCGGTGGAAAAAGACTTCATGCCCCTCCGCCAGCCGCACCAACTGGGTCAGTCTCGCGACGTCGACTTCCCGTTTGTCCGTCAGAACGCCAACCGCAATCCCGCTTGCCCCGCCGGCCAGGGCCAACTCTGCATCACGTAGGCAAACCAGCCAGTCGGCTGCTGAGTAAACAAACCCGCCCGCACGCGGACGAATCATCGCCACCACTTTGCCCGGAAACAGGCGACACGCTTCCTCAATCAGGGCAGGGGAGGGCGTCAGTCCACCAAGCTGCAAGCCGCTGTTGAGCTCAACCCGATCCGCTCCAGCCGCATGAGCCGCCTCGAGGTCATCGAGTGTCCCCGCACAAACTTCGATCAGAACGGACTTGCTCATCGTCGCTTTCGCTGAATATTTTTCAGCGGCCACTCTCGGGCCGGCAGTAGCTCAGCGCCATCAGCGAGTAAGCCGTCACGAGGTTCGGGTCGGATTCATACCAGCGATCCGTGCCATTGACCCAACTGCCATCGCTGCGTTGCCGCGAGGCCAATTCCTTTGTGAGGTCAGCCCTCCAGTTGTGGCGGCCTCCCTTGGAATCTACAAATTCAGATTCGCCAACAGCGGCCAGGGCCTTGGCAAACACGTGGTAGTAGTAATACAAGCCTTGCTCACCCATACCCGGATTCGATTTCAAGTCATAGTGTCGACGAATCCAATCGAGGGCCGCTTGAACACGCGGGTCATCGCGCTTCAGGCCGGCATAGAGGAAACTTTTCAAGCCTGAGTAAGTCATCGAAGCATAGCTCCGCAGGCCGCCCTCCGGCGTCTCGCCTGCCTTGCTCTCGCCTTTCCCAACCGCAGAGTAGATAAAGCCACCTTTGTCTTCCTCGCTGACCACCTCCGCGAACTTTGATTGGTTGTTCTCGGAGGACAGGTTTTGGCAACGCGACATGAAGATGGTCGCATTGCGAATAGCCGTGCTGTCAGCATCTTCGCCAACCGTCTTCAGAGCGTCGATAAAGAACGAAGTGTTGCTCGCATCAGGCCGCTTGCCACTACCGTAACCCTGACCGCCGAAAAAGTTACTCGCCAGCGGATGCCCCTCGGCATCGTCCCACTGCAATTGCTTGAGAAAACCGACTGCATCGGCAATCAGCTTGTCGTGCTCACCCTTGGTGTTGGCCTTGTGAAAAGCCAGAATCGCCAAACTGGTCTCGTAGTTTTTAACCGCACTATCCGGGGCGTATATCCCACCATCGGATTGGACGAATCCCTTCACGTAGGCCAGCGCCTTTTGAACTTGAGGATGGTCAGCCGGCACGTCATTGTTCATCAACGCAAACGCGCACATCGCCGAGACTGCAGGCCCAAGCTTCTTGCTGAAGGAACCGTCTTCACGGTCTTGGCTCTGCAGCAAAAACTGAATCCCTGCTTGGACAGTCTTTTGATGAACTGCAGGATCAAACTCGGCTGGAGCCTGCTCCTGAAACGCCAAAGCCGGCGCGCTAATCACCAGAGCGACGATGAGGACGGACAGTTGGAAGACGCGGCGCAGCATAATTTAGTACCCAAGCTAGGGATTGTGACTGGAATTCAAAGATAAACTTTCCACTCCATTTTTTCGTCGCAGGGCAGACGATGCAAGCGCCGCAGCGCAAAAGCGTGTGGTTTCTCCCTCCCTGGTTTGGGGAATCGCGGGAGTTTTCAAGCTCTGGGCTGATCGTTTTGAACCGCGCAATGAGACCGCCCGAAGACATGGAAACTGCTCGAAGATATGAAGCCATCGAAAATGACGTTCAAATCGACAGCCAGACTCGCACCGCTCTTGCGCAGAACATTCTCAGGCGAGGCCGCGACTAGTTCGAAATCGCCAGCACATCCGACTCGCTGATAATCAGAACTTGCCGCTGATCGACTTCAATTTCCGTACCGGAGTACTTTGAGAAAATGATCCGATCGCCTTCGTTGACTTGAGGCTTGGCTCGGCTGCCATCAGCCAGGAGTTTCCCCGGTCCGACAGCCAGCACGCGGCCTTGTTGAGGTTTTTCCCGAGCGGAGTCTGGGAGGAGGATTCCACCCGCAGTGCGCTCGTCACTTTCCAAACGCTTGACCACAATTTTGTCGCCAAGAGGTTCAATCTTCATGAGAATCAGGTCCTGAGAGCTTGAGGCGACGGGAGCGCTGTTACCAAAGCCCTTCCCGCCAGGCTCTATTGTCCCACCGTCGGGTTGGGCTATCAACCGGAGCAGAATAGAGCCGAAAACCGCGGGATTTTCTCAAACAGGCCCGGCTACAACCGGCAGAACCGGACATTTCTCGCCATTCTTGGAATCCGCCTATGCTTCCGGCCGATACTTTTTGGGACCCTCTAACTAGCCTCGTCTGACTTTCGGTGCACCTCGATGTCTGCGGCCTATCTACCCCCCGACCCGAGCGGCGACCTTCTGCCTGAGCCTATTCCCGCTTTTGGCTCGAGCCCCAGCACTACGACCGTACCGGTTCGTTCCCCCGACCGGCCGATTCGCTTTCCGCACATTCCAAGCATCGATCAGACGCCGCCCGGCATGGCGCAGTACCTCCAGCGACAACAGCAGGCTCTGCGAATCGATCAAGCTCACGCGATGGCAACCACCGCAGCAGCGCCGCGATCGAGCCGCGTAGAACCTTCACGCGGTGCTTTTTCCCACGCGGCACCAAACGCTCACGCAGCATCAAGTACCAAATTCGCGTCGTCCCCGGAGCAGTTAGAGAACCGCAGCCCTGAACTGCCACTGCCGACTCGAGTGCGGCCAGCCGAAGCCTCTACTCGCGATGGATTCCGTTCGCTCAGCACCCAAGTCGAACAAATCGCTGAGTACCTTCGCCGTCGCCGAAACGAACTTGAAACGGAGCAGACTGACCTGAAGCTCAACGCCCTTATGCAGGAGGCTGCTCTGCTACAAGAGCGCGAACAACTTCGCGGGCAACAACTGAACATTCAAATGGTTCAGGCCACACTGGAAATTCTCCGTCGACAATTGCTCGATTTCGGTAACGCCTTGTCGGATGTCGCTCCTGCGGACCACGCGCTGCAGAGCAGTTCGAGGCAGTCTGCCAAGCGTACTACGACGTTGGGAGCGTCGCCCGGCTGCTGGATGTCGACCAATAATCTGGCTCCCCTCACCGCAGTTTTTGCGGCTTCTCGCGCAATCGACTCCCAGCCAATTGACACTCTTTACGCGGCGCGGGATCCTTGAATCTTCGGAGGGTGAGCCTTCGAAAGCGATGTCGTCAGCGGTTTTGATTCGCTCCGCTGCTCACCACTAATTTCACGACAGGTCAAATCATGACTGAACATTCCAGTGCCGCGCCACTTGTCGGGATCATCATGGGAAGCCGCAGCGACTGGGATACGATGCGAGGAGCTGCTGAAGTTCTACAGCAGTTCGAAATCGCCCATGAGTGTCGCGTGGTTTCCGCTCATCGGACTCCGGATTGGATGAGCGAGTACGCCAAGACAGCTCAAGCCCGCGGACTTAAGGTGATCATCGCCGGCGCAGGAGGTGCCGCTCATCTCCCCGGAATGGTCGCGTCTCTGACCAGCCTGCCAGTGCTTGGCGTGCCCGTTCAAAGCAAATCGCTCTCCGGGCTCGATTCGCTTCTCTCGATTGTGCAAATGCCCGGTGGCGTTCCAGTTGGGACGCTCGCGATTGGATCATCCGGCGCAAAAAATGCCGGCTTGCTGGCAATTCGAATTCTGGCGACAGCCCGCCCTAAATTAATGGAACAGATGGATCGGTATCGCGCTGAAGTGCGAGACGAAGTTCTTAAGGACTCGGAAATATGAGTCGAGCCATTTTGCCAGGGCAGACGATTGGGATACTCGGTGGCGGACAACTCGGCAGGATGTTGGCGATGGTCGCACGTCGCAGCGGCTATCGCGTCCACGTACTTACCTCCGAAGCCAACTCACCAGCTGCGCCGTTTGCCAATCAGACGTTTGTCGCCGACTATCACGATGAGGCAACGTTTCGCCAGTTTGCTCAATCGATCGATGTACTGACCTTCGAGTTTGAGAGCGTGCCCAGCCAGCCGCTCTGTTGGGTTCCAGATCGCGTCCCGATCCGACCCGGTCCGCACGTCTTTCACGCTACCCAAGATCGAATTCGCGAAAAGCAATTCCTCTCGCAGCACGGAATTCCTCTCCCGCGTTTCGCGGAAGTCCAAGCCTCCTCTCAGTTGCCGGCAGCGATCGCTTCAGTCGGTTGCCCCTCGGTTCTCAAGTCATCGGCAGGGGGATACGACGGCAAGGGGCAGTTCGTACTCCGTTCACCCGATCAAGCCGATGCAGCGTGGCAGGCGATCGGCTCGCAGTCCGCGACTCTCGAGCAGTTCGTCGAACTCAGCGGCGAGTTTTCGGTGATTGTCGCTCGCGGTGCTGACGGTCATTTGGCCGTTTACGAACCGATTTACAACGAACACGCCAATCACATCCTCGATGTATCGACGTCGCCGAGCGGTATCCCCGCAGCAGCAACCAAACAGGCACTGGAGATTGCCCATGCGGTTGCAACCGCGTTTGAGCTGGTCGGGCTGATCTGTATCGAGTTTTTCTTGACGCACTCCGGCGAGGTGCTGGTCAACGAGATTGCGCCGCGTCCTCACAATTCCGGTCACCTGACGATCGAAGCACATGCGACCAGCCAGTTCGAGCAGCAGCTCCGGGCGATTTGCGGACTGCCACTCGGGTCCACTCGACAAATCCGCCATGCCGCGATGGCCAACTTGCTGGGCGACCTCTGGAAAAACGGGACGCCGCGGTGGGAAGCCGTCAGCCACGTTCCCGAAGCCTATCTCCACCTGTACGACAAAGAGCAGCCAAAGCCTGGCAGGAAGATGGGACATCTGACTGTCTGCGCCGAGAGCAGTACGGCCGCCGCAAGATTGGCCCGCGTCCTCCGACAACAGCTGGGTCGGGAATAAACTAGCCAAATAGGCTTGGGATTTTGCAGATTCCCGAAATATCCTCGCTCGGCTTGAAATTGCTCGCGCTCAGCAAAAGTTACTTCTCATTCGCCAGTTTCTTGAGCGAGTCCCTCAGGAAGCGATACGTCAAGCCGTGGTCAAAGTTGCATTTCTCTGCGAGTTCGATCAGCGCAGGGTCGACTGATGGTGAAAAGGCCGCTAGGGCAGTCGCATAAACCCGCTTGCTGCCGGGGTAATCCATCAAGTTGCGCACCTTTTCCACGGGAATCGTCTGCTCGTTACAGGCAATCAGCAACTCTGACCAGGCCCGTTCGATTGCTTCCCCTTCGGCAAGCCTCTCAGCCGCGCTCTTCAGCCAACTTGCGGCCTGCTCGGTATCGCCATCGAGTCGCAGTCGAATCGCAACGAGGAGTTCGTCCTCTGCATTCGTCTCTTCCTCCATATCGTTGGCCGCTTTCAGCAGCGCGATTTGGGAACCGTTCTCCAGTTCGTAGATGAATCGCCAGTAGCGAGTTTCGTCGGCAGGGACCAGGGTCGATTGCAGCAGTTTGCCGATTTTGTCGACATCCTCGTCGAGGTAGGCTTGGTAGATCTCAAGGAACCAAAACTCCGACGGTGACAACTCCTCTTTCGCTAAGACATCAATCCCGACATGCAGTCCTCCGCTAACGACCTTGGCCGCCTTGAAGGCCGATTTGAAAGCGAATTGCTCGTCGAAATTCCGAGGTGGGTTTGAGAAGCCGATTCCCATTTCATGAAACAGGCGGGCGGCCTGCATGATTCGGTCGAAGCCCTCGGGATCTTCCTGAAGATTGCGGCTCATCAGCGCGTACTGCTTAGTTGCGAACAGCAGTTCTCGGATGGAATCAAACTCGACCAGCGAGGGGAAATTCTTCTCGGCTAGTTTCCAAGATTGATCAAAGTTGGTTGCACAGAACTCCCCCACAATCATTCGGCGGACACTCTCCCGATGCTGGGGAGCAATTTGTATTGCATCTGCGAGAAAGGGACGAGCCTTGGAGAAATCGGTCTCCAAGATCGATCTGAGAAATAGCAAGTCCGGGTTTTTGGGGTCGGACTTTAGTTCCTCATCGTAGGAGGCTTTGATTTTTTCACGCTCCGTAGCGTCCTGAGCCAAACCCAAAGCTACGCGGTGAACGCTGAGCACGATCGGTCTCCGCTGTCGAATTGACTCCAGAAACTGCTTGGCCTGATCCATCTGGTTGGATTCGCGGCAGAAGTTGTAATAGCCCAGCAAGTCTGGCAGTTCAAATCCTCGCAGTTCCAGCAATTGCTCTGCGCGGCGGAGCATTTCTGCGTCGCCGCTTTCGGTCGACCTAAGCATCTGCATCGTCAGCGGTTCGAACTTAATTCCAGTTCGCGAAGAATCCTTTCTTCGTTCCAAACGGATTTCGGCTGGAAAGTCGGCAAACAAGTAGTCGACACCCGGATACTGCACGTAGAGTTGGCCGTAGTGAGTGTCAGCTTCGTCTTTCGAGTCGTCGGGGACCTTTCGGTACCAAACTTTTCGCCAGTAGATCAGCGAGGACTGTAACGGGTCGAGAATGCAGGTGGGTGAAACGAAGGCCCGCTGCCAGAGTGGTGTCTGGATCGCAAACGGCTTTTCACCCGCCATTAACACTGGGCGAACAATCCTGACTTTGTGCAAGCCCTCACAAACTTTCAGCGACAGGTGTGAGCCGGGAAAAACCTCCAGGGTTTCGCCACCATCGATCGCAAACGCCAGTGTCTGAGGGCTGCTGTTTATCACTTGCAAGGTTCGGTTTTGACCACGCACCCAAGTCAGCAACCCCCAAAGTCCCGCCAACAACAAAATCACTGCGGCAATCTTGAAAGACTTTTTCTGCCATAAATGGAGCTTGGGAACCAGCGACTTATCGCGTCGCCCGATTGCTTTTTCTGACTTGCGAACAAGTTCCTGAAAAGCCTTGCTCTTCTGTAATGCGGGTACGGAGGCGGCAATTTCAAACAACTCTAACGCCTCGGCATGCCGCTGGCGATCCTGAAACGCTTTGCCCAGCGTCGAGAAGACAATCGGATCAAAGCTGGGATGCGGTGGCTTCAGCTCACTCAATAAACTGCGGGCTTCGTCCAATTGTCCCTGCTCCATCAAGGTCAGTCCTTGAGCGCGGACCATCAATGGATTTTGAGGATCGAGCTGATAAGCCGCTCGGAAACAACGGTCGGCATCCACTTTGTGTTTGCAGTGTTCGTGCCACGTACCCAAGTCAAACAGGATCTCGGCATTCTTGGCGTGCTGATTCTCCATCGCCTCAGCCAAATCTTTGGCTTCATCCAGTTCGCCAAATCCAGATAGAGTGTAGAGGTGTTTCAGGCCAGCTTCGGGATTATCAATCTGCTGGGCTAGTTCCGAAGTGCTCTCCTCCAACACGGATTGTTTGATGTTCTGCCATTTTTTTGCCGGCAGTGCTCTGTGGACTTGGCACGCGGGGCAGACATTCAGTAGTTGCTTACGCCCCAGAGGAATCAGCGGGATATAAATCACGACGAAAAACAGCGTCGTTTCATAATCAACCAGCTGCACCCGCTTCTTGCACGATTCGCAAACGCCCTCGTGCGTTCGCGAATTGCGCTTGCCGTAATACATTGTCCCAATTCCGTTAATCGTTAACGGCATGGCTCCGCTCCTGATTCATTGAATCGATCGGCAACGTATCTCTGTTTTGTGCAGTTGAGGTTCCGTTAAACCGTATCAAGTGCTTGGGTTAAGTCGACAATCAGGTCTTGCGGGTTTTCAATTCCGACCGAGATCCGAATCATCGCATCCGTGACGCCTTGCTTTTGTCGTGTCTCGCGGGGAACGCCTGAGTGCGTTGTCGAGGCCGGGTGGCTGATCAATGTTTCCGTTCCGCCGAGGCTAACGGCAAGTTTGATGACCCGCAGGCGATCGAGCATTCGAAAAGCTTCCGGTTCGCCGCCTTTGATGTAAAAGGAGAATGTCGAGCCCGGGGCTTGGCATTGCCGTTTATAAACGGCGTAGGCCGGGTCGGATGGGTCGATGAAACCAAGGTAATTTACCTTTTGGATTTTGGGGTGCGTGCGGAGAAACTCCGCCACCGCCGCGGCATTCTCGTTTGCTCGAGACATTCGCAAACTGAGTGTTTCCAGCGACCGGAGCAGCATCCAAGCCGTGTTGGGGTCGGTCTGAGTGCCGAGAGCGCTGCGCAGCGATCGGATCGGTTGCACTACGGGCCGGTTTCCGACCACGGCGCCGGCAACCAAATCCGAGTGCCCGCCGACGTACTTGGTCAGCGAATAAACGGCTAGGTCCGCGCCGAGCGAGAGCGGATGCTGATAGACGGGGCCCAGAAATGTATTGTCGACCGCGACGGGTGGACGCTGGCCGCCTTGTCGCTTTCCAATTCGGTCGGCGACCTCTTTCAAATAGGCCAAGTCGACCAGCCCATTCGTCGGGTTGGCTGGAGTCTCCGCCAGGATCAGTCCGACTGGCCCCGTGGCCATCGCTTGATCAGCCGCGGAGTCGAGTGCGGCGTGGTTGATGCCGTCAAAAAATGGTGCGGGCTTGATGCCGTAATTCGGGAGCACTTTTTCAATCAGCGTCTCAGTGCCACCATAAATCGGCGACGAGTACATGATCACACTGCCCGGGCGGAGGAACGCCCAGAACATCGTCGAGACGGCTCCCATGCCGCTGGAGAAGACCCCCGCCATCTCAGCACCTTCCCAAAGACAAAGACGGTCTTCGAGGACTTCGAGATTAGGGTTGTTGAAGCGAGAGTAAACCAGTCCCGCTTCCTCGCCGGGACCCGGTGTTCGGCGACCCGAGGTAAAGTCAAAAAAGTCTTTCCCTGCTTGTGCGTTTTTAAATACGAAGGTCGAAGTCAAAAAGATGGGCGGTTTCAACGCG
>JBJTQD010000423.1:0-2655 GCA_046075445.1 Planctomycetota bacterium | reverse complement strand
CGATGGTGCTCGCGCGGAGGAGGCACTCAAATGCCTCGCCGGAAAGTTTCGGGGCGAATTGAGCTAAAAAGAAAAGGGCGTGGTCCGACGACCACGCCCTGCACAGAGTTTCAGAATTCTCGCCTTCAGCTTTGGTATTAGCTTTTCCGGCGGCCGCGGACGAGGGCTCCGCAAGCACCGATGGCGAGGAGGACGCCGATTGAACCCGGTTCGGGAACGGAACTCGGTCCACCGGTCAGGAAGAGGGGCTGTCCGCCAGTCCACTTGGTGTAGCCACCGGGTCCGCCGCGCGGGCGTCCGAGATTGTCATTGATGCCTTTGACTTGGTACCACAGGTCAGCCATTGCGGCCCAAGTGGTTTCCGAGGTGAACTTGGTTTCGTTACCCGGATCGATGTTGCCGATCATCAATTCGCTGCTGCCATTTCGGGTTCGGCGATTGAAGAAGGGATCGTCATCGTCCCAGTGGGAGCCTGCCGTGCCAGCACCACCAGTTTGCTCGACGGGCACCCAGCGAGCTCCACGGTTTCCAGATTCGGTGCGGTATTTCGCCAACGCCGCCGAGCCAATGTATTGGGTTTGGCCGTTGATGGTCGCGATCAGCCCGTTGTCTCGCCAAAGGCTGCCAAAGCCCAGAGCATGAGCCATTTCGTGCTTGATAACGTCGAGAAGACCACCATTAGACGCTAGGTCAGCAACGTCAGCAGTGTCAAAGTTCATCTGTGCTGCAGTCGCAATGGCAATCGGAGTGCCCCGATTGTTTTTGAAGCCGGCGCCGGTTCCACCAAACCGTAACACGTTAGTTGGTCCAGCCGACCCAAGTACACCACCCACTCCATCAATCGCGGTAGTCACTGCGGTAATCTGGAGTTTGCTCAGCCGATTTCGAACCGAAGCGGGAAGGATTGGGCTGTAGCCAATGATTCGGCTTTCCCAGAAAGCTTCCGCTTGAAGAAACGCACTGCGGTAACGGGGATCAACGCCATCGACGTTGACGTTCATGATGTCGGCGTGAGCCGAAGGGAGTTGCCCCACTAGGGCAACCCAGCAGAATAAACCTGCAAATAAAAGGTTGCGAAGCATCGATCTTTCCTCTGATGTCAGGAGTCTGACGAAACTCTGTTGCCGTCGGCGAATGAAAAATCGCCGTTAAGATCCAGACTAGATAGAGGCTTTGAAGCTTCAATCTCGAATTTGAAATTCTCTGTCAAAAAAGAACGGATTCGCGTTTACTTGTAAGACGAGTGCCTCGACGCATTGCGAGACACTTTTGGATCAAAGCGGCTCCCGCGCCAGCGCAACCCGCGCGGCAAAATCGCTACAGCTTCTCTCGCTATCCCGCCCGGCTTGCCTAGATTCCGGCCGGCACCCCCACTCAGGCCTAGAGTGCTATCAAAAACTCGCTCGAAACCGCGATATCTTCGGAAGAATTTGTTTTTCTTGTTCAACCCTTACAAACCGACAATCCGATAAATCCTGCGAGGGAACACTGGAGACCACTGTGTGGGACTCCTGGACATTCACCAAGCTGAGAACAAGCAATGTCTCTGAAACACTTTTGGACCTTGATCACAGTCATTTCGGTCATGAGCACGGCGGGCGTGGTTCAAGCCCAAGTTGACGTGCCAGGCCCCCGCTTTGAGCCGCGTGGCGTGGAGTCGCCGGAAAACACCCGCCCGTTAGCCGAACCATTCGTGTTCGACTACGACGCTCAAGTGTTCGCCCCTGTCGAATTCACGAACAACAAGGAACTGGAGCCCAACACTGGCTTCTTCTTTGTCGCCGACCGGATGTACAACAGTGTCTCGCGAGGCGAGCCCCGTGACATCCAGGGAATCGGCATCACCCCCAACGACGTGCCCACGGGCAACGATTGGATGTGGGGTAACCGCTTCGAAGCTGGTTGGATGGGAAAGCAAGATTCAGGCTGGCAGATAGTCTATGAAAAGACAGCTGGCAGCTTCTTCGCCTTCGGGCAGGACAGGTTGGTGCGAAATCCAATGCTTGTTAACACCAACTACACTTCGGTTGAACTCAATCGACTGTTCCGACAAAGCCTAAGCAATGGCGACTACTTTGAACCATACATCGGTATGCGATATTTCGGTCTCTCTGACCGCACTATCGAAGATACGACCTTTCTAGTTGGCACGACGACCTTGTCGAATCGCTTCAAGCAGAACGCAGAGAATAGCTCGGTTGGTGCCCAAATCGGTGGCCGATTTAACCATCGCCGCGGTCGCTTC
The DNA here is from genome assembly GCA_046075445.1 of Planctomycetota bacterium. GTDB lineage: Bacteria > Planctomycetota > Planctomycetia > Pirellulales > Pirellulaceae > BJ22. Next base: position 410 of record JBJTQD010000423.1, on the reverse strand, counting down.
CGCTACACCTTCGACGGTGCCTTGGCTGCGATGTACAACCATCAAAGCTATTTCTCAACCGACTTGTCCTTCAACGGGGCAACGCTGACCGGCATCTCCGAGTTCTACGACAACGGCCAGGCTTTCACTCCAGTCGGCGACTTCCGCTGCGAAATCGCTTACAACTTCAGCCGCGACATCGCTCTGCGAACCGGCTTCCAAGCTCAGTACATCTGGGACGGCGTCGCTCGTACCGATAATCTGACAACCGGTCTGAATCCAAACTCGGTGAATAGCATCTCCGGCGGTTCGGCTGGTGTCTTCAGCGAAAGTGTGATGGTCGCCGGATTTAACTTCGGTATCGAATGGCGTCGCTAATTCGCACGCAGGTTCAAGAGTAGTTCACCTCAGACGTCGGGTTCCCAAGCGGA
>JBJTQD010000422.1:0-3488 GCA_046075445.1 Planctomycetota bacterium | reverse complement strand
CGAAGAAAGCGGAAAGCTGGAATTCACAGTACCTGCCGAACGACGAGCCGACCAGTCGCGAGTTGAAATTCGCTACTCGCCGACGTTGGCTGGTGCGATGGTCGATGCACTGCCGTACCTTGTCGATTATCCTTACGGATGCACCGAGCAAACACTTAACCGCTTCGTGCCAACCGTGATGACGCAGAATATCCTCAAGCGGATGAACCTTGACCTAGCCGCGATTCGCGACAAGAGAACGAATCTAAATGCTCAGGAAATCGGCGACGATATCGAACGAGCCAAACAGTGGAAACGCTGGGCGGCTAACCCTGTATTCGATCAGGCTGAAGTCGATCGGATGGTCAAAAAGGGAGTTGCCGACCTGACCGCGATGCAGTGCAGCGATGGCGGCTGGGGCTGGTTCTCAGGCTACGGCGAACGCAGCTGGCCGCACACCACTGCGGTCGTTGTCCACGGCCTGCAAGTCGCTCGCGCCAACGGCGTTGCTTTAGTCCCGGATATGCTGGAACGAGGCGCCCAATGGCTGCGGCAATATCAGGATGAACAGGTCGCCTTGCTGAAGGAAGGCGAACGCATCATGGCTCTGCCCGCCGATAAACGGCCAAACAATGTTCGCTATCGCACGGTTGCCGACAACCTCGATGCCTTGGTCTATAGCGTGCTGGTAGACGCCGACATCGCCAATCCTGAGATGGCCAACTTCCTCTACCGTGACCGCACCAAGTTGTCGCTGTACGGAATGAGCCTCGTCGGTCTGGCCTTTGACAAGCAACGCGACATCGAACGCCGCGACATGCTGATCCGCAATATCGACCAGTTTGTGGTCTACGACGCTGAGAATCAGTCTGCTTACATCGACCTGCCGAACCAAGGTAATTATTGGTGGTATTGGTACGGTGACGTGATTGAAGCGAATGCTTACTATCTCAAGCTGCTCTGCCGCAAGGACGTGAAAGATCCGAAGGCTGCCGGTTTGGTGAAGTATCTGCTCAATAACCGCAAACACGCGACCTACTGGAACAACACCCGCGATACGGCTGTCTGCATCGAAGCACTTGCTGACTACCTGGTCGCCAGTGGTGAAGACAAACCGAACATGACGGTCGAGATTTGGTTGGATGGCGAGATGAAGCAAGCGGTTGAGATCACGCCGCAAGTTCTGTTTCAGTTCAACAATGCCTTCGTACTCACCGGCGAACAGATCTCGACAGGGAAACACACCGTCGAAATCCGTCGCAAGGGTGAGGGAGCGGTTTACTTCAACGCTTACGTGACCAACTTTACCCTAGAAGACAACATCACCCGAGCAGGGCTTGAGGTGAAGGTCAACCGGAAGTTTTACAAGCTGGTGCAGCGGAAAGACGCCGAGTCCAGCTCGCAAGGCTCTCGTGGCCAAGCATTGAAGCAGAAGGTCGAGAAATACGACCGGGTTGAATTGAACAGCCTCGACGAAGTGACCAGCGGAGACCTGATCGAGGTCGAACTGGAAATCGACTCCAAGAACGATTACGAGTACGTGATTTTCGAGGATCTGAAGGCGGCGGGCTGTGAGTCGGTTGACCTGCAAAGCGGCTACACCGAAGGCGGACTTGGGGCTTATGTGGAATTCCGCGACGAGCGAGTCTCGTTCTTTATGCGAAGCCTCGCCCGTGGAAAGCACAGCGTCAGCTATCGCCTCCGAGCCGAAATCCCTGGCCAATTCAGCGCTCTACCAGCGCGAGCCTATGCCATGTACGCGCCGGAGCTTAAGGGGAACTCGGATGAGATGAAGTTGAAGATCAAGGATTGAGTGGAGTTCGATAAGCGACGAAGGGTTTGCTTTCTGACTTTGTTGCGGAGGCTTTTTCTTAAGTCGCTTCGCCTCGGTTGCATTCGCTCTGCTTACCTCTGCCCGCTCCGTTTAGCACTGTTTCCTTTGCTCTGACCATGCCTTCATTCCCTTCTTTCTCCCCTCGCCACCTTTGGGCGAGAGGGGAAGGAAGAAAGTAGGCGCTGCGCGTTTAGGAAATTACTTTACAGATTTTTTTCTCGCTACTCTCACCAAGCCCTCACAACAAAAACCATTCCACCAGCTGATTCGAAATCAGCGCGATCACTGCGACTGCGATCCAATTTAGCCACCATCCAGCGCGGATCATGTCTCGCCCAGAGACCTTTCCTGAGGCGAACACAATCGCATTGGGTGGCGTGCCGACTGGCAACATGAAGGCGCAACTGGCGGCGATGGTGATTGGAACGGCAAGATAAGCCGGATGGATGCCCCAGGATTCGGCTAGTGCTCCAAAGATCGGCAGTGCCGTTGCCGTGGTCGCTGTGTTCGAGGCGACCTCTGTGAAGAAGATGATTGCCACCACAAACACCAGCACTGCCAAAGGCCGCGGCCAAGTTTGAAAGAACTCGAGCCCCGCTGCCAGCATCTTGTCGGCGTGACTTGAGGTCATTGCAGCCGATAGTGCCAGCCCACCGCCAAACAGAATTAAGACCGACCAAGGCACTCGCTTGAAATCTGGCAATTCGAGTGCGAAGGTCAGCGGACGTAAACTCACTGGCCAGAGCATTAGTAATGCAGCCGCCAGCGCTCCAACGCGCCAGTCAGAGAGCCAAGCAAATGGGCGAAATGTTTCCTCACCTAAAGAAAGGGCTATCGGCTTGAGCCATGGAGAGGCGATCCAAAGGACCACCGCAAGCAGAAAGCTGAACATGGTGGCGAATTCACCGCGGCTTAGTCCTCCTAAGACCTCCAGTCGCGAACGAACCTCGCGTTCCGCTGCCGGTACAGCCTCATTGGGCAGGGGGAACAACCAACAAGTCAGCAGCCACCAGCAAGCTGGCAGCATGAAACAGGCAATGGGCAATCCAATTCCCAGCCATCTCAGGAAGCTCACATCAAGCCTCAAGGCCGGATCGGCAATGTTGTTCAAAAAACCGGCTAGGATTAGGTTGGGAGGAGAGCCGAGAAGTGTTACCAGTCCACCGATGGAGGCAGCATAAGCCACGCCGAGCATGCAACAAGTTCCAAAGCGACTCGCGATACCCGGCTGATCTCGATTTTGCTCACCGACCAATCGCGTGAGGCTCAGTGCGATCGGTAACATGACGGCCGCGGTAGCCGCGTTGGAGACAAAGGCACTAATCGTTGCCGTGACGAGCATTAATCCCGCGACAAGGTTGCGCGGACGGGAACCCATCCCCCGCAGGACCAGTAGAGAAAAACGTTCGCCGAGGCCCCAGCGCCCAATTGCTGCCGAGATGAGAAAACCACCCAAGAACAGTCGAATCGTCGGGTCAACGTAGGCTTCGGCAACTTGTACAAGGGGAGCCGCATTGGCCAGCGGAAAGAGCAAGAGCGGAACGAGCGCGGTGATCCAAAGCGGCAAGCACTGCGTTAGCCACCAGATGGCCATCCAAACGAGAGCGCCGAGCGTCACGCGGATCGCTAGAGTCACGGGCTCAGCAGTTGCCGATTCTGGCTGAAATGTCTCCGG
>JBJTQD010000421.1:0-2783 GCA_046075445.1 Planctomycetota bacterium | reverse complement strand
TTTGGGTGTGGCAACGAGTTGCTGCTCAGCCTGATTGATCAGGTCCTGGACTTGTTTGTGTTCTTCTTCGCGGCCGAGGACGGGAAGGGTCTGAGGGTCGGTACCGAGGACTTTTAAGGTCGGAAGGGCGGTGGTGATCAGCGGTCGGACTTGTGCGGCAAGTTCGGGGCGGAGTCGATAGACTTTGAGAGCCAGTCCGTCGGTGGGGGTGACGGAAGAGAGCTGAGTGATTGCCTCTTTGATCTTGGCGTGTTCCGTTTCGTTGGCGAGAGCGATGATTTGAGTGGTGGTCGCGCCAAGGAAGAATTTAGATTGTGGAAAGACGGCGGTGAGTGCACCGACCGCGGATGTGCTGCCGATCTTTTCGACGTTGTAAGTGACTGGCTGGAGGTCGCCGGCTGAAGTGTTGAACTGTTTCATCTGTTCGAGGGCGTCTGCGGCGAGTGGCTGTTGATCTTGCCGTGCCATGACGGCGACGACCTTGCCGTTGACGTTGGGCACGGCGATGGCGTCTGGGAGCAGGCGTCCCAAAACGACGGAAGCGATTTGCGGGTCCATCTGCTCGGTTGGGTAGACTTTCACCGTCAAGCGGCGGGGATCGTCGGGTTGGCTGAATTGTTCGACAGCCGTTTTCAGCAACTCGTGATCATTCTCGCGGCCCCAGGCAAGCAGCAGCCCTTGCTGGTCGCTGCCGGTCAGTTGCATTCGCGGCACCAGTTGCTGGAGCAGTGGAATAGCGGTGGTCGCGGGCATCGCTCCAATTTTATAGGCGCGGAGGGTGCGCGAGCCGACTCGACCGTTGGCTTGGTCAGGAGTGAATTCCGAGAGGACCTTGGCGATTTCGGCGTGAACTTTTTCTGGCGCCCAAATCAGGATTCTTGCCTGCGCGTCATCGGCAACGACTTTCGCGGTGGGGAAGAGTTGCGTCAGGAAGTCGACGACCTGCTTCGGTTCGGTCGGGCCCAGCTGGTAGGCTTTGAAAACGAACGCTTCGGCACCTTCGACCGGCTGGGCAACTTGCAGCAGGATCTGCTTGATCAATTCGTGTTGAGCTGGCGAGGCGAGGATCGCCAATTCGCCGGGTCGTTTGTCATCCACGATTTTCAGGTCGCCCAGTTCTGCGGAGAGGGAAGTGAGCACAGCGTCAAATCGCGGCCGCAAGTCAGCGGCTAGCGGATAGACGGAGAGCGTTGGGACGACTTGCGGGCGGATACCGGCTTGGAGGTCAGTCAGTGCTTTCGCAACCTTTTCGTGTTCGCGGTTCGTTGCGATTACGGAGAGTTGCTTGCCGACGCGATCGTATTGCGGCTTGGCGCTGGGAACGAGTTGCGTCAGCAGTTCAATTGCGGGAGCCGATTGGGCTGGCTCAAGAGGATAGAACTTAATGGTCGGTTCTTCCTTGAGTTTCAGGCCGGAGTGGAGTTGGTCGAGCACTTTGCGGACGGCTGCTTGGTCGGCTTCGGTTGCGACCACGACGAGTTGCTGGGTTACCGCGTCCAACGTGACTTGGGCGCGGGGCACGAGCGACTTGATCAAGGCTGTCGAGGAGGTTGCGTCGAGACCATCCAGCGGCATTGTGACGAGGTTCGGGGCGGCTTGGTTTGCTCCCTCGAACAGTCGCGTCAGTGACGACTTAAGGATTTCGTGGTCTTTGGCATCGGCCCAAACGAGGAGTCTTTGCTGGGTCGGGTCTGAGGAGATTTTGGCGTTTGGCGCGAGTGGCGCGAGGACTTCGGTTGCCCGCGCGTGCTCGCTGGCTGCCAACGGATAGGACTCGTAGTAGGGCTTTTCCTTTTGCGGCAACTCAGCAGTGAGTGTTGCGAGCTGAGCAGCGAACTTTTCCTGTTGCTCGGGGCTGGCCCAGACCAACAGGCGATCGCCTGCTGTGTTCGCCGTGATTTTTGCTCCCGGGAATTGTGGCTGGAGCATTGCTTGCAAACCGGCAAGGTCGGCAACACTGGTCTCGTAAGATTTGAGAGCGAGCCCCGATTGGTCGGGGAGTTGAGCTTTCAGGTCATCGAGCATTTTGGTGACGAGCTCGTGCTGGCTGGCATCAGCCCAGATCGAGAGGCGGTTGGTCAAGTCGTCGGGAATGACTTGAAGCTTGCCAAACTCATTGGGGAGCGTTGATTGCAGCGCGAGGAACCGGGTCTTTAGTTCCGGTGTCACTTCGTACGACTGCAAGCGAGAGGGAGTTGTACCCTGTTTTGTGCCTTGATATTGGGTGATCAGGTCGGCGAGCGCCTTTTGATCGCGTTCCTCGGCGATGACGAGGAGTTTGCCGGCGCGGTCATCGACTTGGAGCTTGGCCTTGGGTGCAAGACCGGCGAGGACGGTGAGAAATTCGGTGTGCGTGCCGCGGGGGAAGTCGTAGGACTTGAGGGCCAGACCTTGCTGAGCGGCAGCGTTATCGAGTTGATCGACAAGCTGGGCAATGATTTCAAGTTCACCTGCCACGGCGCGGACGATCAGCGTCTTGGTGGCGGCGTCGACCGTTACGGTGGCTCGTGGCGAGACGGCTTGAGCCATCTGCGAGGCGACCGCTGGGTCGGCGCTGCGAAGCGAAAAGAGTCGAACTTGAGCTGACTTGTCGGGGACGACCAGCGCTCCGAGCGTTTCCAGAGCTTCAGCGACTTTCTTTTGCTGGGTATCGGCGGCGAAAACCATGACGCGGTTGCCGGCCGCATCGACCGCGACCTTCGCCGTGGGGGCGACCAGGGCCATCTGCTCGGCAAACTGTTTGGGGTCAACTGGCTTGTCGAGTTGATAGACCTGGAGCCGAG
>JBJTQD010000420.1:0-3882 GCA_046075445.1 Planctomycetota bacterium | reverse complement strand
CCAGCGAGCACCAGCAGCAAAGCGAGCCAACCTCCATCGACGAGCGATTGAACAAATTGATTCTCGGCGTATTCAGTGATTCCAGTTTCCCGCTCGCGCCAGTACATCCGATTAATTAGCGGATAGGAGCCGAGGCCGCTGCCGAGCAATCCCGTTTGGGAGCGAGATTCGAGCGAGCGCGTCCAGCTTTCGATGCGCGTATCTAACTCGTCGCCGATCAAAACTTCATCGACTTTGGTCTTTTCGAATCGGGCGGTCAGCTGTTCGAAAAAACCAATCCAAGTCGAGAGCAGCACGACCATAACGAGCACGGGTACGAAAAGCAGTCCGCCCGTTTTCGGTTTGCGAGCCATACCGTAGGCCAGCAGCGTAAAAATTCCCCCGGCCAGCAGAGCGCTCACTCCGCCGCGGGAGAGCGTGGCGATGATTCCCAGAGCGAGGAAGCCGCAGGCGAAAAGGCAACCGAGTTTACCCGCCGTGATTTCGGCGACCTGCAATAGGACATGCTGTTGCCATTGTCGCCAAATTGGCATCTCGCGACTGATGATGGGGCGCGGGCCATTTTGCTTTTGGCTATTCCAGACGTAAATCATCAGGCCGATAGCTGCTGCGAGGCAGAGCAGTAAGTAGCCCGCCGCATTGTTGCGGTTAATGAATGGACCGAAAGCTTCGCCGCCACGCAGCGAGGCCCACGTCCAGTAGATCTTGCCGTTCCAGGAGACTTTCTGAGCGAGAGCAAAAAACGTGAGCGCGATCCCGTTAGCGGTGATCGCACTGAGAAAAAGCATGACGTCTTCACGTCGCTGGAATAAACCGGCACCCAGAAGCAGGCCGGCGAAGGCCATTCCGAGCAAACGTACTTGCCCCCAAGTCGCTTCTCGGTCGAGCGAAAGCGAATAGACTTGCTCTTGGTCGACCTGTACGACCGCTTGGGCTGCGGCGTAGATTTCATGTTGCAGCGGCGCGGCTGCTTTTGCGGTGGCATCGGCCAGAGGTAGGAGTTGGCAAAGCCCAAGCAGAATCCCGCCCGCAAGTGGGAGAATGAGAAGTGGAGTCAGTTCGGTCTTGCGCAGGGCCAAGCCCATATCGACCCACCAACAGACCAGCGAGACGACGAGGGCGAGCGAGACATAGAATTGCGCTTGGTGATAAACGCCGCCAAACGCCCAAGGCAGAAGCAGCACGCCGAGCATCAAAGCGATTCGGCCAGGCCAAGCGAGCGGGCCCGACTTGGGAGATTCGGGCAGAATGTCTACGGGGACCTCTGGACCCTGCACCTTGCGGTCACGCCGCGCGGCGAGAGTAGAACGCAGGTCGCGGGGACGGGGGGCGTCGGCCATGGAACCAGAAGCTGACAGGCAGTGGGAAGTGAGGTCCCGGCGGGTCCTCCCGAAAGGTCAACACTTAGCAGTGTGTTTCCTCGGGAAATGCCACTTCGGGGGGAAGGTAATCCTCAATGCTAAGTCAATCGATTGGGATAGTAAAGGATTGAAAACGTCGCGACAGGGGAAAGCAACTCGCCCCCTGTCTCGATAGGAATAATCCTCATCTTCGGAAGTTCGCAATCAGCACAAACCGTCTCGATGACAACGCGTTGTTAGCTCCCCCGAACCCCCGACTTTGCCTCGTTTAATTTCGGGTCCCCAGTCGAGGTTGGTTTAGCGACTGCGGCGTTGCTTGTTTAACTTCATTTCGGAAGTAGCGGCGGGACAGTTGGGCAATGGCAGCGGGAACTGCACGGAATGTCAGAACTGGAGTTCATTCCCTCGAGGACGTCTAGCTTGGAGACATCGCTTACTCGTCGCCGCCCGCACTTCGATTGTGCAGCGAGAGCGTGTACATCACCGTAATGACGCCCGATGCCAACAAGCTCCAAGGCATCCAGTCCTTCGTCGTCATCTCGCGTTTCATTCGCCCGTAGCTCGCCGGCGTGAATGGTCCCTGCTGGACGGGGGTGGCGTTTCCGTTCATCAGCCGGGGAATCGCTTTGCCGTTAGCCATGATGAACTTGTCCACGACGAGGGACTCTACCCCCAAAATCAGTAGGAAAATACCAACAGCCAGAAAAAAAGATTTCCACATGATCGGAATCTCGAGAAAAAGTTGGTCGCGATTTCGCTGTCGTTATTTGAAGTGTCGCTGCCTGCTCGAACCAGTTGTTCAACGGAGTTCAACCGGCTTGCGATTGAGTAGCGAACTCTCACCTCACAACCTCCCGCCAAATGGATGGGGTGTTGGTTGGAGTGTGAGAAATTGCACCCGCTCGTCAATGCGGATCGTCATTGCTGCCCGGAAAACTGGAGGCGTTTGAACGCTTGCGATTTGAAACGGTCGCTTTCCGGAGGAGTTGTGAAAGCTGTTTCGCATTTGCTGGTCAAAGCCAGTCAGCGGGTGATTTCGAAGTTTCCGATTGGCGAGCCAATTTTCGCCAAGCAGTTGGCTCTCACGATTCGGATTATTCAGCAGAGACAGTTCGTCAGTTCCATTTCCAGAAAGCTCGAAATCATGATCGCCTCTGACTTTAGCTTGTCCGACAGTCACGCCGTGTCACGGCATGTCTTGATTGTTGACGACGAGGTCGACGGAGCTTATCCGCTGAATCGGGCGTTGAGCCTCAAGGGGTTGCGGGTCACACATGCGCTAGATGGGAATGAGGGCTTGGCGATTATCGAGAATGACCCACCTGATTTAGTGCTGCTGGACATTATGCTGCCCGGCTGCAGCGGACTGCTGCTGTTGGAAGCCATTCGGGAACGGACGGATTTCACCGCCCCGATCGTGATGGTCTCGGGGATCGATGCTGACCGGCATCGAGATTACGCCCTGACACTCGGGGCGGCGGACTACGTTACGAAACCCTATGCGATGAGCCGCATGGTCAGATTGGTCGAGCAGTTGCTGAGTCCGCACCAAGGGTCGCAGGACGGCGCTTCATCAGCTTGAGTCAAGCTGCTGGGCCTTGAGTCAAGCTACCAGGCTTACTTGCCCAAGTCCTTGGTCTCCGAGGGCCCGAGTCGGGAAGACTTTTGGTTCTCTCGCTTGATCGCTTCGTAAACTTCCTGTCGATGCACGGGAATTTCTTGGGGGGCTTCGATTCCCAGCCGGACCTTGTCGCCACGGATGTCAACAATGGTGATCATCACGTCGTCGCCAATCATGATGCTCTCATCTCGGTGTCGCGAAAGTACCAGCATGGCTTAATTCCTGTCCGCGACATGGCGGAGGTGACGAGGGAATACGGGAAACCAACTCAGCGAATCAGCCGCTGAGAGAACAGACCACTGCTGGTATCGGAGCCCGTGCTGGCTGCTATTCAGAATTCGTGCAGAAGGGCCGGGTGTTCCTTCTGTAACCATTTAACAGGAAGAAAAACGGCCGATCAGGTGAAATGATCCGGTCGCAAGGAGAAGGAAACGACCCTAAGGCTCGCGGGGCAAAGCAACAGCTCGGCCCTTGGTCGGCGGTTGGGGCGAAACTGCATTCTCAAACCTACTCAGCGGCTCGAAAGTGAGTCGCGAGTCTACTTTCTCGCTGGCAAAAGAAAGTGATTCTGCCGGTCTTAGGCCGAGCGGCGCTGGACCATTGGCAGGACTGCCAAGTCGTACTGCAGCGGTTGATTGTCGACGGTGATGATCTGAAACCCGATTCGCCGCGTCAAATTGATGACCAGCGGAGCCCGGAGATTCAAGGTCAAGGTGTCCTGGTCGCGGCCAATGATTCCGAGCACATATGCCTGCTCGCTCGCAGATAACTGGAGTTTTTCCAAGTCACCTGGTTCGAGGCGAACCTCGTATTCCTGAACAAATCGCCGTGGAGAAACGACCGGAAGGGCGACTTCGGGCCGCTGGATGCTTTGCAGCCAGGCGACCGCCGAGTTCTCAG
>JBJTQD010000419.1:0-7814 GCA_046075445.1 Planctomycetota bacterium | reverse complement strand
GGACTGGCGGGGATCTATCCCGTATTCGATTGGCGAACTTATCCGGGCGTTGCGAACGCCGCACCGGCTTATGGACTGACGCCTGAAGCACTGGAGCAGCAAGCCGCGGAATTGAATCCGATCTCGCGCATCGAACGGTTGGCCAAAGCCAAGCTGCCGGTCTTTATCATCCATGGCGATCAGGACACGGTCGTCCCGCTGAAAGAGAACTCGGCCGCTTTTGCAGAGGCTTACAAGCAAGCCGGCGCCGAGTCGGCACTGCAATTGGTGATCGCTACTGGGCAAGGTCACAACATGTGGGAAGGCTTTTTTCGCTGCCAGGAATTGGTCGATTTCGCGATTGCTCGCGCGAAAGCTGGGGCTGCAGAGGAAAAACAGCCGAAGTGAGGATAGCTCGGCAAAAGCCGCTCGGGTTTGCCGGGCTGCGCAGCTTGCTCGGGTAAGTTAGAATTCGGCTGAGAAGTCCGCCATCTGCCTTTGAATAAGACGACATGAGCATCGAACCCTTTCTCAACCAAATCCATCAAGGTGACTGCATTGCCGGGATGCAGGGCTTGCCAGACAAGTCGGTCGATCTGGTCTTTGCCGATCCGCCTTTCAACATCGGCTATGACTACGACGAGTACGACGACCGGATGGACGAGGAGAAGTACCTTGCTTGGTGCGAATCCTGGATGAGCGAGGTCCACCGGGTCCTTAAGACCGAGGGAGCTTTTTGGTTGGCGATCGGCGATGAGTATGCGGCCGAACTGAAACTACTTGCCAAGCGGATCGGTTTTCATCCTCGGAGCTGGGTGATCTGGTACTACACCTTTGGCGTGCATTGCAAAACGAAATTCACTCGTTCGCACGCGCATCTGTTTTACTTCAGCAAAGATCCTGCAAGATTTACATTCAACCGCGATGCGATTTCGGTCCCATCGGCTCGGCAGTTGGTTTACGGGGATCGGCGGGCTAACCCGACCGGTCGCGTTCCGGACGACACATGGATCCTCCGGCCGCAAGATGTACCCGAGAGTTTTCAGGCCGATGAGGATACTTGGTACTTTCCTCGAGTGAGTGGAACGTTCAAGGAGCGGGCGGGCTTTCACGGCTGCCAAATGCCTGAGCAGCTCTTGGGCCGGATCATCAAGGCCTGTAGTAACGCCGGCGAAATAGTGCTCGACCCGTTTTCAGGTAGCGCGAGCACGCTGGTCGTTGCCAAAAAACTTGGGCGACTGCCTCTGGGCTTCGAATTATCTCAAGACTATTCGCGGCGGGGCAGCGAGCGATTGGAGTCAGTCAACTCGGGCGACCCGCTGGTTGGTTCAGCCGACCCGCTTCAAAGCGCGCCGGCAACGCACTCTCCCCAAGCAAAACGGCTGGGCGCTCGCCGGCCTCGCGGACAACAGCAGATCGATTTTGACCCTGCCGAGGGTTGAGAGGACTTCGCTCGTCTTGCGGCAGAGCAAGCGTTCGCTTTTTCCTCGAACTATTGATTGAAAATCCCGGGCAGGAGTCTGGCCTAGAGGGTGGGGAGCTCTGTTGAGACGACCAGTCCTGCCCGGAATAGTTTGAGCTAATACTTCATTAAAATCCGAGCCTACGATCGGCTAACGCGATTTCCGAAGCTTCCCCAAAAACTTCCCGAAGCTGTTTTTGAAACCGAAGAAGACTTCATCGACTGACTTGCTGCTGCGGCCTGGATGTTCGATTGCCTGGTCAGAAATTTTTGACGCATATCGATCGAGTTCCCAAAGAGCCGCGGCCAAGAGTTGGTCGAGTTCGCTGCGGTCCAGCCAGATTCCGCTGCAGTGCGAGCAAACGTCAATCTCGATGCCATGCTCAAGCTTGGGGACAAGCAGTTCCTGACAACGTGGACAGATGAGTGCCTTGCTACTCAGCGAGCCGCGGGGAACTTCGGGTGGTATTGGAGGTGGTTCAGCCATCAAGGTTCCGAATTTATCGTCTGCGACTCGTACAAAAACATTTCGTGCCTGTTACTACTCGGGGAACAATTACTGCCAGTTATTCGCCTTCTGAAACTGGTTTCAAGGCCGACTCATACTCGGCTCGTCGCAGTTTCTGCGAGCTGGCGCGATCGCGGAGTCGGGCTGCGGTTTGGCCGAGCCGATCCAAGAGGCGATCGATCAGGCTGGAGAGTTCACTGTCACGTTCTTCGATCACCAGCGATGGTTGCCGCTTCAGATGGACAACGACGCGGCAGTGTTTGTCGACGCCACCTTTGGGGCCATTGAGATCGGTAATGAATGCGTTTACTTTCTGAAGACGACGGCCAAGACAGCGGAGCGCCTGCTCCAGCCGGATCTCGAATGATTCTCGAAATTCGGCTGTCAATTCAACGTTGATTTGTCGGATCGTAATCATGAGTCGAAACCCCGAAATGGTCATGGTTAGCTCTCTGCTGCGAGGGAATACCCGTCAGGCATACCAAAAGTTTGCTTGAATAAACCGCGCGGAATCTCAAGTTTTTTCAAACTGTCAAAGGAGTCCCTGTGGACTGGCTCAATTACCATCACCTGCTTTATTTCTGGGTTGTCGCACATGAAGGGAGCGTAAGCCGCGCTGGCGAAGTGCTGCATGTGACTCCGGCGACAGTCAGCATTCAGATTCGCGAACTGGAGCGAGCTCTGGGAGTACAGCTCTTCCGCAAGTCTGGTCGCGGGCTGGCGCTGACTGATATGGGTGAAGAGGTTTATCGCTATGCCAATGACATCTTTGCCTTGGGCAGAGAGTTGGTTGACATGGTCAAAGGTCGCCCGATTGGCCGGCCACTACTGTTCCGCGTAGGCGTGAAGGACGCGCTCTCCAAGCTGGTGGTCTTTAAGCTCTTGGAGCCGCATTTCCAAATGACCGAAAAAACTCGCCTCGTCGTTTCCGAGGGGGAGATTGCCAAACTGGTTGCCAACTTAAGTGTGCACAAACTCGATGTGGTCTTGTCCGACACACAGCTCGATCCCTCTTTCAAAGTTCGCGCTTGGTCTCACTTGCTCGGTGAATCGCCGGTGATGATCATGGGTGCAAAAAGTCTGGTCGAGAAATATCGGGCAGGTTTTCCTGGTTCACTAAATCGAGCCCCGTTTCTTTTGCCGACCGACCAGTCCGTCTTGCGGCGGTCGGTGGATGTCTGGTTTGAAGACAACGATTTGGTTCCGGACATTCGCGGCGAATTCGATGACAGCGCAATGCTCAAGATTGCGGCTCGGGCTGGGGCTGGTTTATTCGCAGCTCCCGCCGTGATCAAGAACGAGATTCAAGCGATGTATGGCGTGGAGCCGCTGGGGATTCTGCCTGACGTGCAGGAGCGGTATTACGCCCTATCGGTCGAGCGCAAACTCAAGCATCCAGCGGTGGTCGCGATCTCCGAATCCGCGCGACGGCTGAAAAGTTAGTTGGTTGCTTGTTAGGTTTCAGCTTCCATGAAGTCTATCGACGCATCACAGTGGAGCCTCTGCACATTGTACTTTTCTCAGCCGTTCCGTCGCAGCGTTTACTCCTGAAGGCGTCCAATGCTCTCGAATGAGGAGTAAATAAGCTCTTTGATTTAAGGCTGGGGCGATTCGAGGGTCGAAGCCTTGGGCTGGGCGAGAGGGAGTTGCAATAACATAGTTACGCAATCCAGCCCTGGGTCGGACCGCCAGAGTTTGTTCCACTCATTGCTTGGCTGTTTGCTAGTCTCTTTGGATTGCAGTTCATCCGCACCATCAGCGCACTGAGTAAACCTGTAAAAATCGAGCCCGTTATCTGCACAAAACTTGAGGACAACGGGGCGGAGTTCGAGAAAGGTAGTCTTCTTCTGCTGGCTAAGAAATTTCCTCACCGCGGCCGTTTGACTTTGCGGGTCAGCTTGTTGGTATTCGACTAAAGCGTAGTAGGCCTGGCGAATTAAGCGACGTAGAGCAGCGACCGCTTCGGGGAAAATCCCGGCTTCGTTATTGAGCGCCTCGATTAGCCCCAAAGGGTAGTTGTTGGCCAGCTCCCAAAGCGGCTGCAACTCTCGGCTGAGCAGCCAAGGGTGTCGCAGGAACGAGTGGGGTATTAATCGCCAATCAAAAGTGCGGATCAATTCGCGGCGGCCTTGAAGCTCGTCATCGACGTCGTCCATCTGGTCGAGCACCAACAAGATCCGGTCTTGTAGATCATAAGCAACGCTCTTTAACCCTTGAGAAAATTGCGTGACAAAAGTCTGAGCTCGCTCTGAGTCCCGATTCCAACAGGCGAACTTTAAAACTTCGCAACCGAGGTTCGCCCAGTGCACGGGGTAATCAAGCAACCATGATCGCTGACTTTCCAGATCATCGACCACCATTTCCCAATCTGCAATCTCAAGACAACCCCAGCGGAGCTGCAACAACTCGGCCTTGATACGGGGGTCGGAAACGCTTTGGATCCATTTTTGAAACAGCTCGGAGCGAGCAAAGGCAGGGTTTGATCGCAATCGCTCCGTGAGGAGGCTGATCGCAATCGTCGAGTTCCGTTTGAGGATCTCGCCGAGCAGGGCTTCATCCGATAACTGCGTCTCGCTTGATACGACTTCCTCGAAAGGAACTTGGCGGAGCAGATAAGCGACCAGCAATGTTCCTAAGTCGGCGGTTCCACCGCGCAGACTGCGTTCGGCCCACTGCCGGACTTGATCGAACTCGCCGGCTTTGATCCGCTTGCGAATCTGTTGCACGGGGTCAAGTTGGAGTCGATCTCTTTCCGCGCTCTGAAGCGTATTGTCTGTCTGCTCCGAGAATGTCGAAAGCTCGGGGGATGGGGGAGTTGAATGAGTCAGCGAAGGTGGTGGAGGATCAGGACGTGCAATTCGCTGCAGTAAACTCTCATACGCCTCCCGAATCAGTTGAAACTGTGCGGGAAAAGAATCTGGCTTGAAGCGACGAATGAGTTTCAGGTACGCACGGCGAATCGTCTGCTCATCAGCTGACCTCGAGACCCCGAGAAGTCTGACGGGATCGCGGGGCCAATCCTCAGGGTCCTCGGGTAGAGTTTCGGGGTCACGCATGGCAAGAGCTTTGAGATTTGGTGATGGACCGTGAGAAAACGTTTTGCTTTAAGGATACTTTTTCAAATTAGGACGATTCGGCCGCGGCTTGAGAGGTAGATTTCCGATATCGTTCTCGCGCTGCTCTTTCCACTCTTTCCATCGTTTAGTCAGCTGCTCCCGCAGTTCGGGAGTAAGACCAGAAATGCTTTGGTCTACTTCGAGAACGATCGGTTGCCCCTTCACGGGCTTCAGCAGTTCGGCGATATCAGGCTGGGAAAGAAATTCCAGAAAGTCATCACCCGGCTCGGACCTAGTACCGGGAATTCTTCGCAACGCGAGCTCCTTAAAGGTTGGAATCGCGGGGTCTCGCTTATCTCCTTTTTCCAGCACTTCATGCCATGTTTGCGGGCGACTGGGGGTATCAACAGGCGCAGGGGGTTTTGAGGCAGCGCGGTAAATGGCAAGCCTCTGCCGTTGAATGGGATCTTGAAAGACCAGGCCGTCAACCAGTTTCTCGGCCTCGGGATCACGCCGAATCCAGGCCAAAACAGTGGGAGTATCCAACTCGGAAAAGGCTTTTAGAATTGGCCCCGTTGGAAAGGAAGGCTTGCCAGCCAACTCCTTCTCCCAGATTGGTCGTGTGGTCTTGAGCCAATCGATACACATGCCACAAACCGATTCCAGTTCTGCTGGAGTGCGATTTTTTGGAATGGTGGCTGACTCGCGATGGGCCTTTATTCTCTCCCGGCTACGAGGACCTGGAAAAAGCCCCTCTTCGAGAAAGTCGACTTGGTTTTCTGGAAGGGACAGCCACATTTTGAACTGGTCGAGTCGCCCCAACTTCTGCTTGGTATCGAAAGCCAACGCAGAAAAAATCAGTGCGGCTTCGATTGTCGGATCGACCGGCTGATCCGGAAGTGGATTATTAAAGCGGGAGTTTCTATTTATCCTTTGATTCCCGGTGGAGGCAATATCTCGTGTCGCTGGCTGGGTCGCGAACAGGGTCACGAACGCGCCGGAGATACCCATCAGCGTAAGCAGGAAACTCACCGCGTAGTTTGCAAGCTTTCGGGATGGCTTGGCGAAGCGATAAGCTTGCGAATTTTTCGGCGCGGGCATCGCAGCTTGGTTAGCCTGCTCAAATTCGTTGCGTTGCCCTGACGACAGTTCGCCGGAGAGTCGCTTGACCATTCTGTTGCGGCCTCGGGGCGTTAATCGAGCGAGGACCGGGGCGAGTTGGGGTCCGACCTGGAATCCGGCGCGGCGCAACCGGTGCGTCGCTCGCCACTCCAGCCAATTCGCGAGCAGAGCGCGCTCTGCCTCGGCTTGTGGTTGAGAAACCAAAGACCGAACTTCTTCGGGCAGTCGTTCGGGTTTCTTTTGGTCCAGTTCCAAGCGTTGCAGAGTCGGGAACGATTGAAT
Organism: Planctomycetota bacterium; assembly: GCA_046075445.1. Taxonomy (GTDB): domain Bacteria; phylum Planctomycetota; class Planctomycetia; order Pirellulales; family Pirellulaceae; genus BJ22. The sequence goes on along the minus strand of JBJTQD010000419.1, from coordinate 1,405 downwards.
TTCCCAAGCTGGCGCAGGCTGACCCATTAAATCGCCGGCCGACGTTAATCGCTCCTGGCGAAGATTAACTTCTGAGTCCAGCAATTGAACGGTCCGCTGAATGGTGCGGGGTGTCGTCGGGTCTTTGACCGCCGCAATCGTTTCGAGCCACAAGTCGTAATTGAAGTAGGTTCGGCCCGACTCCTGCAAGGCGGCGAGGAGCATTTTTTGGAGTAGCTTCTGCTGAGCCTCTGAAGCATCGAGTTGATTCCTCTCGCCGAGCAAACGCTTCGCCCGCTCAAGCTCGAGCGTTTGGCAGTAGCTCATAAACTCAGCGCTTCCAGTTGCCATTTTCAAAACTCCTCCGCGCCGCCTTCAAGTACGTCGAGAAACTGCTCGAGGAGTTGCCGGTAAGTTTCGACCTGTTCTGGCTCTTGGGACTGGAGCGCCGTTTCGAAACCGTCCAGCAGTTGACTCAACTCGCTGCGAGCTGAAGGGGGAAGCTCTTGATAGATCCGTTCCGCCCGGTGCAAGAGTGCTTGATTGACTATTTCATCCCGCGGATGAGTCTTAAGTTGCTGCATCCGTTTAAGTGCTTCGGCCAACTCTAAATCGCTCAGGTTGGCGGCGTAACGTTTAATTACTGTTTGAAATTTTGCGCCGGTGGCCAGCACGGTCGATTCAACTTCGAGAATTCCATTGGAATCGTAGGTGAATCTGACCAAGACCTGTTGTCCTGCCGGGCCGCGAGGAATTCCCTTTACCTTGAGAGTTCCAATCCGCAGGTTGTCTTCAACGCGGCGACTTTCGCCTTGAAAAATTTTCAGCTCAATTTCCGTTTGATTAGCATGGAGCGTCGAGAAAGGCTCTGCCCGCGACACAGGAATCACCGAATTGCGATGAATCACTGGGCTGAAATAACCGCCGCGAATCTCTTCGCCCAAATGCTTGGAGACCTCAATCCCGAGCGTAAAGGGTGCGACGTCGACCACGACTAGGTCTTCGAGTCCAGCGTGTTCGGCGAGCAAGCCAGCTTGCACGGCCGCCCCGAGGGCGACAACCTCATCCGGGTTTAATTCCGCGGATGGGGGTTGCCGAAAGATCTCTTCCGCCAATGACTGTACGAAGCCGGAGCGGGTCGCACCGCCTACAAGTAAAACTTTGTTCAATCGGTCGCGGGTCAGGCCGGCATCCCCGAGCGCACGGCGCACAGGAGTTTCTAGCAAGGCGAGCAGCGGAGCACAGGCTCGGCGAGCAAATTCTCTATCGACTGTTACGCGGGGCGCATTGGGGTCGAGGCCACCATCTTCCGACGGAAACATCAACTCGGCCGTCTCTTGCCGCGTGAGCGTTCGCTTAGCAAGTTCACATTGCTGGATCAGCCGAGCCAGCCGGCGCGGTTGCCTGCGGCGGCGGCCGCGGTGGT
>JBJTQD010000418.1:0-1553 GCA_046075445.1 Planctomycetota bacterium | reverse complement strand
CCTTGAGCCAATCTCCCGTTGCAGTTCTTCCTGATTTCGGTCCTTGCGTTCCACCAGCCCGAGTCTTTGAACCTCCCATCCTTCCATCCGTACCCTAGCCGCGACGAGCGTCTCCCTGACCTGGTTCATTTCAGTGGTCAGTGTACCCGCCTGCTCCTTCCGCTCTTTCCACGCCCGCTGCCGGGCAATCAGCGTTCGCTGTAATTCGTCCGCGTTCGTTGAAGGATTCAATTCAACACCAAGCGGTCGCAGCCGAACTGCGAGCACACTCTCCAATTCAACTCGTTGTTGACGCGTTCGCTCGATGGCCCCCTCAATTGACGCCAACGAGCTCACTTCCGATTCAACCAAACGCACTTGAACCGTAGCCCTAGTGCGGACCTCGCTGAGAGCCCGTTCAGCTTGACTCTGCTTGTCGCCCCCTGCGCGAATCTCAAGTTCGAGCTTCTCCGCTTTCGAGATCAATTCCTCGGTTGCGTTGATTTCCCCTTCAAGCTGGCTGGTGGTCGCGATTCCATCCGCCGCGAAGGGATGCTCTAACGCACCACACAACGGACAGGCCTCACCTTGGTGCAACCGAGTGCGATGCTCTTCGAAACTGGCGACAAGATTTGCATGCTCGCGTTTGCGGTGCAGCTCACCTAACTCTTTCCGTAGATCGAAAATCGTCTTCCCGGCAAGTAAATCCTGCAGCCTCGTCTCTGTTTCTCTAAGCGACTTCGACGTAGCTTCCGCGTGTTTCGTTGCTGCCTGCTGCTCCCGCTGCAAAGACTCTTGTTCGCGCTCAAGGGCCTGAACCTTGCTCCGTTTGACTTCAATCTCTTTCTCTTGCTCTCCGATATTTTTCTGCGACGTCAAGAGTTGGCCCAACTGAATCTCAAGTCCTGAGAGGCCATCGACCAACCATTCATCCGCGGCATTATCTTTGAAATATTTCTCGAGCCCTTTTGCCTTTCGCTCAATCTCCTTCTGTTTTCCTTGCTCCTCCTTTTGCTTTGTCGACTCTTCGGCAATCGTCTTTTCGAGAGCTTGCAATTCACTGCCAATTGAGGCGGCCGTATCTAGGGCGACTTTGATTTTTCGGTCGAGCGATTCAATTTCCGCTTTCTGAGGCTCAAACTCCGTGCAACTGGTCTGAGCGAGGATACGCTTGCCGGCCGCGTTAGTCGCCACCTCCCCGAGCGTCTGGCAGGATTTTTCTAACTCCGGAAAGCTACTCTCGTCCGCTTGAAGGCTCTCCTTTCGTTTCGCGTAGTCATCGCGGAGCAAACTCAGGCGCGTAGCCTCGCTATCCAGTTCAGCGGCGATAACAGCTTTCTTGAGTCTCTCGCGCTGGGGCGAAAACTCCTCAAGCTCACGCTCGAGAGTGGCTCGCTCTTTTTCCAGCTCAACAAGCTCGGCCTCTAACCTTTGAACGTTTTTCCTCCAATCTGCCTGAGTACCGAGTTGAGCGACTTTTTCATCCAGCGATTGGATTGCAGTGTTGAGCGAAACTAGTTCGGCTTGGATTGCCGCAACCTGCTCGGAGGAAAAAAGGTCCAGTTGCCCGACCC
>JBJTQD010000417.1:0-7962 GCA_046075445.1 Planctomycetota bacterium | reverse complement strand
CGTCCGATCCTTAAGCAATTCGACCAGCAGTTCGTTCAACTGGAGAATCTCGTCGGCACTCGCTTCGAGTAAGTCAAAAAACTTGGTGTCTTGGCTAAAGAATCGCTGCAGGGAAAACATCGTAAGTTCCTCGGCAATAAAGTAGTCTGGCTGCCGGCCGTCGTTGGCCATTTGCCTAACGGGATCTTAACGCGCTCTTCACTTTCCCTAAATCGGCCCACGTTTTCCCCGAGAAATCCTAAGGCCGCACCGACTCGCTGCCTTTTTTGTTGGGGGTTGACAGGCCAAACGTTGAGCCGGCTATCGCACCAAACGGGTCTGAGCTGGCGCTGGTTCGCGAGCTGCGAGAGAGATTTTAATCGCGAAAGACTTTATTGACGCTGTGGAAACAGCGGGTCGAAACCGAGCGGGATAAACATCGCGGGGCTCCAACTCATGCCGGAGTGTGGCACATCGGGTGTCGCAAGCCGATTGGCTGCCAACATGACCAGTTGGTCCAGATGCGGACGGTCGAGCAATCTTCTGGCCTCAGCCAGTTTGACCCACACGCGCGAGCGATCTCCTGATTCCTGCCAATTCTCCAAAGCCGACTCGACTTGCATCAACCACATCAGGACTTCAAAGACTTTACCTTTTTTCCGGTAGGAGTATTGCCCCAGCTGATTGCCGTGAATCTTCCCGACCAGTCCAGCCTCTTCTCGAGCTTCATCCAGCGCGGCGGATAGCAGCGAATTGCCACCCGTAACTCCACCTTTGGGAAATCCCCAGCGGCCAGAGCGGCGACCGGTGACCAGACAAAACTCGGTCTGCGTTCCCACGAGCCGAAAAGGGACGACCCCGACTTGAGGTATCGGCTGAAGTGGTTGCGATTGGGAAATGGGGGCGTCCATGGGATCCATCCCGGGGCCGAAGAGGGGCTTGTTTGACGCGGGCCCTGAAAGTGACCGAATCCGTTACCGTCACGGAATCCCACGTCTTCGTGGCTTAATAGAGTACCGTTTCCTTAATTTTTGCTAAAGCCCGGTTTTCGCTGTCCTCAAAGGCGGAATGAACTGCCATAATTCCTTTGGCCTGACAATTCATGGCGGGGAAAATTGCGAATTGGTCGCTCAATCGCCGATACCTTGCTCGGCCCCCTTGGTTGAGTCTTTCCAGCCACCTCCCTAGGGTCGCGCCCCATGCCCGCCGCGATAGCCAAGCCGCGATAGCCAAGCCTCTGGGAAATCCAAAACACGCCGAGTCGCTTTTTAAATATCTAGGAGCGCTCCGATGACGAAACTGCTGAAGTTCAACAACGGTGCCGGCCGCCAAGCAAAGCTGCAAGCGATGCCGCTCCAGCTTCTGGCATCACTCCTGCTGGTTTCCCTCGCTGGTTCCGCTTACGTATCGGCTCAGGAACCAGCTCAGTCGACCACCCCGTCCTGGACGCCTCAGCAACTGGAATTCTTCGAATCCAAGATTCGCCCGGTTCTGGCAGAGAAGTGCTACAAGTGTCACTCCGAGAGCTCGGATAAGTTAGGCGGCGGCCTGCGGGTCGATACTCGCGCGGGGTTGCTCGAGGGTGGAGACTCAGGGCCCGCGCTTGAACCGGGCAAACCGCGGGACAGCCTATGCTTCAGGCCATTCAGTACAAAGACGACGACTATGCCATGCCGCCGCGCGCGGCTGGCGGCAAGTTGGCCGACAACGTGATTGCCGATTTCGAAAAATGGATTCGCGATGGAGCGGCTGACCCGCGCGAGGGTGCTGCTTGGGTCCCCGAGGCCGGGGCGGGCGAAGCCGCCAAAAACTGGTGGGCCTTTCAGCCGCTGAACGTCACTGCACCGCCCGAAGTCAAACAGACGAACTGGCCGCAGAATGAAATCGATCGTTTCGTCCTCGCCAAACTGGAAGCAGCCGGACTTGAGCCCAATCCTGACGCCGAACCGACAACCCTCTATCGACGACTCAGCTTTGACCTGACCGGCTTGCCTCCCGACTCCGATGCGGCGCGGCAATTCGCTCGGGACTGGATCGCTGCTGGTTCCGATTCGCTGCGTCGTGAATTGCTCGGGCGCGAAGTCGATCGGCTACTCGCCTCGCCGCAGTTCGGCGAGCGCTGGGGGCGCTACTGGCTCGATGTGGCCCGCTATTCGGAGTCATCAGGGAAAGACGTGAACATCCTTTTCCCACTGGCTTGGCGTTACCGAGACTATGTCATCGATTCGTTTAACGCCGATGTTCCGTTCAATGATTTCGTGCGGCAGCAAGTTGCCGGCGACCTGCTGGACGCCCGGAACGACAAAGAAAAGTCGCGCAATCTGGTGGCAACCGGCTTTCTCGCAATCGGCCCGAAGTCGCTGAATGAACAAAAGCCTCGGCAATTCGTCATCGATATGGCTGACGAGCAAATCGATACCGTGACACAGAGCGTGATGGGGCTGACGGTTTCCTGTGCACGTTGCCACGATCACAAATTTGACCCGATCACCCAGAAGGATTACACGTCTTTCCTTGGGATCTTCCTCTCCACCGATACGCGTTACGGCACGGCAGGCGCCATCGGCGGACGGAATGCGGGCGAATTGTTGCTGCTCCCCGACGAAAATGCGGTCAGCCATCTGAAACGCCTCGACCGAGATGAAGTCGAACGGAAAAAGTCTCGGCTTGAGGACCTCCGCGAAGAACAACAGGAAGCTTTCGCCGAGCGGCAACGAAGTCGTCGCGAAGGGAAAGAAGATACAGGGATCAACCTGCTGCGAATCGCAAATCAGATCTCCGCGCTGGAAGCGGAGCTAAAGAATTACAACTCCGATGGGAGCGCCAAGGCTCAGGCTATGGGTGTGCGCGACAAGCCAACCAGCAGCGGCGGCTTGGGCGCGGCCTTCACTCGCGGAAGACCTGGCCGCGCAAGAAACGCCGGCTTCGATTCGCTAGTCAACAGCCCGCTCTTCATTCGCGGCGATGTCGACCGTCCCAGCGATCGCATTCCGCGCAGCATTCCCGCCATTCTGCCCGGACTGAATGCAGTCAAGATTCCTCAGTCCACCAGCGGGCGCGAACAACTCGCCGATTGGATGACCGATTCGAAGAATCCGCTGACCGCGCGGGTCATCGTCAATCGCGCGTGGCATTGGCTCTATGGACAAGGACTCGTGACCAGCGTTGATAACTTTGGCACTACCGGAGCGACGCCGAGTCACCCCAAACTGCTCGATTACTTGGCGGACCGCTTTATGCGGGAAGGCTGGTCGATGAAAAAGCTAGTTCGTGAGTTGGTGCTTAGCCGCACTTACGCCTTGAGCTCGGAATATCGCGAAGCGAGCTTCCAAGTTGATCCGGGAAATGCGCTGCTCTGGCGCCACACGCCGCGGCGACTCGATGCCGAAGCAATCCGCGACGCGATGCTGGCTGTCGGCGGGACTCTCGATTTGGAGCGGCCCGCGGGTTCACTGATCGGCCGCGCAGGAGATGGTCCGCTCGGCGGTCCCAGAATGATTGGCGTCGCCGAGGAAGCCATCGTCAAGGTGAACAGCAATATTCGCTCCGTCTACCTCTCGGTCGCTCGGAACGTGGAACCAGAAATTCTGGGCGTATTTGATTTCCCCGACGGCAGCGCCGTTCAGGGTGCGCGGCAAACGACCAATGTTCCCAGCCAATCGCTCTACATGCTCAACAGCGACTTTGCCGAGCGGACGGCAAGGAACATTGTCCGCCGGGTCATCGGCGACCCATCCAAAGATAAAGTTTCCACCAAGCTTGACCGCGACGACGTGCCAGAGCAATTGGAGGAGCTTTACTGGGTAGCGCTCGGCCGCGCTCCGGATAAATCGGAAGTCGCCGCAGCTCAAAAACTGCTTTCCCGTTATCGAAAGAATCCGATCACTGGTTGGCAAAGCGTCGCCCGCGCGATTGTTGCCAGCGCCGAGTTTCGAGCCCTCGATTAATTCAACCTCATGCCTTCCAACTTTCGCGTTTTATAGGGAAGAACTGCCATGCCCTTCGGACTTTGCAATCAAATTGCTCCGCTGGTGAATCGCCGACAACTGCTGCAGTACGCCTCCTGCGGTTTCGGCTGGCTCGCATTCTCAGGGATGCTCGGGCGATCGGCTGGCGCTCGCGGCGGCGAGTTGCTTCCGCTGGAGAACCCACTCGCGGCCAAACAGCCCCACTTCGCGGCCAAAGCCAAACATGTGATCTTCCTCTGCATGCGCGGCGGGCCTTCGCATCTCGATACGTTTGACTACAAGCCAAAACTGCAAAGCGACAGCGGCAAGCCCGGCCCGCGTCCCGGCTCGAAACTGCTCGCCTCGAAATTCAAGTTCAGCAAGTCTGGCAAGAGCGGGCTCTGGATTTCAGAACTCTACAGCGAGTTGGCCAAGCAGGCTGACCAGCTCTGCTTTATCCACTCGATGCAGACCGACTTGCCTGCGCACCCGCAAGCCTTGGTGCGGCTGCACACGGGCACTTCGCAGTTTGTCCGTCCTTCGCTCGGAGCCTGGACGCTTTACGGTCTGGGAACCGAAAACGAAAACCTACCCGGCTTTGTCAGCATCACTCCCTCCAGCGGCTTCGGCGGCGCAACGAACTACGGCAGTTCATTTCTCCCCGCAATTTATCAAGGCACTGCTCTGGGGCGAGACAACCGCCCGATCGCCACCGCAGAAATTGCTCACTTGAAAACTCGCCAGTCGCGCGAAGAGCAGCGAGCCGAACTCGATTTCCTCCAGACGCTCAATCGCCGCAAGCTGGAGCAGGACAAAGTCAACCCGGACGTCGAGGGCGCAATCGAGGCGGCTGAACTCGCTTTCAAGATGCAGAGCGAAATGCCCCAAGTGCTCGACCTAGGCAAGGAGACAGAAGCGACAAAGAAACTTTATGGTCTCAACGATCGCGCGACGGAAGACTTTGGTCGCAAATGCCTTTTGGCTCGGCGGATGGTAGAAGCGGGCGTCCGTTTTATTGAAGTGACCCACGGAAACTGGGACCACCACTTCAACATGAACGCCAGCCTCGAGCGAAGTTGCGGCGAGATCGATCGCCAGTCGCCGGACTACTGCAGGATTTGAAGAAGCGAGGCCTACTGGATGAGACCTTGGTCGTATTCAGCGGCGAGTTCGGGCGAACTCCTTATGCCCAAGGGCAAGACGGACGCGATCACAACAACAAGGCGTTCACGCTTTGGATGGCTGGCGGCGGCGTGAAAGGCGGTTACGCCTACGGAAAGAGCGATCCGTATGGCTTCGACGTCGAAGAGAACCCCGTTTCCATTCACGACCTACACGCCACGCTGCTCGCGCTGCTGGGCCTGGACCACGAACGCTTGACCTTCAATCACGCCGGCCGAGATTTTCGGCTGACCGACGTATACGGCAATGTGGTCAAAGACGTGATCGCGTAACACCAGCAAACGCTTCGTTTTGCCAGATTCCTGTCGGCTCATCGTTTAGCCCGTAGCCGACAGGCGAGGCGAAGCTAGTTTGACCGCTCCATTCATAACGCGGATCAACCGGCTCATCGCCAATTGCTGGCTTGCACTTCAATTTCGTCTACTACTTTTTCTCGTCGCCCGGTGGGTGCGCACCGCCGCACGACTCAGCCTCAATTGAAAAAACACGGCGCGGATGCGACCCACCCTACAACTTGGGTGCGATAACTACTTCGGCTTTTCTGCCAAGACCAAGCCCCAAACATGAGGCGGCGAGGGGAGATGTGCGAAACGGACTTGCGAAAGCCCGGCAGCATGCATCCACTCCCGCAGCAACTGCGGACGATTCAGCTTCGCGCCCGGAACTCGCAAACCGATCTCCAGTTGGTGATAGACCATATTTCGAAAGCCCTTGTCCTGGCCTCCAAACCAGTCGATCACGGCAAGTTCTCCACCCGGCTTGAGACCGACCGCTAATGCGGAAACCCACTCGGGGCCGACGGACTCTGGGAGAAAATGAAATTGCCCCGAGACGATGATCAGGTCATAAACACCCTGCTCTATTTTCGGGTGGCGCGGATCGCCCTCGATGAACTCGAACTGATTCTCCAACTCGACGCTTGTGGCAGTTTGCTTGGCCCGCTCCAAATCAGCCGGCCGATCGAGCACCGCAAACAGGCTGTCCGGGTCGCGATGAGCCAGCGCCGTGCTGATCACGGCCGAGCCCCCGCCTACTTCCAGCACGCGGTAAGCTCGCCGCGAGTGCCCGAAGTCCAGCACCTCCGCGGCGTCGAGCGCCGCCGGCGCCTCGAGCCACTGCTGCGAATCAATTCGGATCAGCGGAGGAGTTTTCTTGTCCGCAGCAGGAGCGCGGGACTCCCCGAATTTGTCGCTGCCCAGACGCACCAAATCCTCGAGGCTTACCCAGTGCCCGTCGTCGAGCGAGAACGGATCGACCAGCAAGTGCCCGACTTGGGACAGCGCATAGTCCTCGCCATAATTCTCAACCAGCCCCGTCTCGCAAAGTGCCAACAGCAACATCTCCGTCGCTGCCCAATCGAGATTCAGGTCTCTGGCTACTTGGGCCGCCGTCTTCTGTCCCGACTTCAGCTCGTTAATGACACCCAAACGAAGGGCCGTTTTAAGCACATGATAGGCCGCAACGGTGTGCTGTAGTTGCACATAGTCATCGACTGTCTGACTGGGATGGGGAGTACTCATTGCAGGGCCATAGTGAGAAAAATCAGCAAGCTGAATCGCAAGCGGCAGGGTTCGCGAGTCGGAATGCCGACATGATAATGCAGTCTCAGCTAACTGCGTAGGCTCAATCGAAAGCCTGTTTAATACGGCCGAAAAACCAATTCTGATCGCACACCTCCCTGGTTCATCATCGGAAGCAACTCCCTAAACCGCCAAACCGGGCGTCAATCCCGCCGCAAAAAGGTTAGTGCATAGAGCGTGAGTGCTGGCGCGCGACTAGGGACAAACTCGAAACTATCGCCGCGCAATTCGCTTCGACCGGTTGGATTTCAAGCGAATTCGATTCACAATATGGGCGTCCGTGATTTTGAAAACCTGACACCGATTTAGTGCGGATTGTTTTCGAACAACTGCCAACTTTTCTTTGAGGATTTGCATGTCTCGATCATGTTTCTGGTCATGTCTCTTGGTACTGGCTCTCGGTACGACCCAACTCGCAGCTCAGTGGACTCGAGAATCGGGTTTGCGAATGCCTGAAGGTTTTGAGTTGACGCAGATCTACAAAGTCCCTGGCGAGCAAGGCTCTTGGGTTAGCCTGACGACGGACCCTCAAGGACGCCTGATCGCCTCGGACCAATACGGCAAGCTCTACCGGATCACGCTGGACGCTCAAGGCAACACCAAGCTGGTTCAGTCCATCCCGGTCGACATCGGTCGAGCACATGGTCTGCTCTACGCTTTTAACGCCCTCTATGTGATGGCTCATCAGGGAGATGGCAAACCATCCGGACTTTACCGGGTCACCGACACCAACAACAACGATGAGTTTGACAAGGTCGAATTGCTCCGCGAAATCGCCGGCGAAGGCGAACACGGACCGCATGCGATCACCCTCAGCCCCGACGGCAAGTCGCTCTACATTTGCGCTGGTAACCACACGCAACTCCCGGAACTGGCTGACTCGCGAGTTCCCCGCAATTGGCAAGAAGACCAACTGCTGCCGCGGATGTGGGATGCCGGCGGACATGCCGTTGGGATCATGGCCCCCGGCGGCTGGGTGCTCAAAACCGACCCGGACGGCAAGTCGATGGAACTGGTCAGCAGCGGTTTCCGCAACGAGTATGACATTGCCTTTGACCCCAACGGCGAACTGTTTACCTACGACTCCGACATGGAGTGGGACGTCGGTTTGCCTTGGTACCGACCGACTCGCGTTTGCCATTTGACCAGCGGCAGCGAATTCGGCTGGCGCAGTGGCTCGGGCAAATGGCCGACCTATTACCCGGACAGCCTTCCGCCAGTGGTCGACATCGGAACCGCCTCTCCAACCGGAGTTGTCTTCGGCACTGGCACCA
>JBJTQD010000416.1:0-10211 GCA_046075445.1 Planctomycetota bacterium | reverse complement strand
GGTAAAGGGGGTCGAAACGGAACCCTTTGCAACCCGAATCGAATCAGAACCAACTCTGCGGTCAGCAGCTTTTCAGCCACTTCCTGACCATTGAGGGGAGAAGTATATCCAGCCTCTCTGAAACATCAAGGCCCGCGAGTCTGTTTCCCAGAAAATTCCAAGAGAAATTTCCAGAGCAACTTTTCGCCGCGTTTTCCGAGGTTTTGCTCTCTACTCGAAAGGTGCTGGACCCTGTCCAAAAGACAAGACGTCCAAAAGACAAGACAACCAAGATACAAGACCTTCAACCGCTTTCAATCGAAAGCTACTTCCCAATCAACCAGTGGAGATGAAGAGGCTCGAACTCTCAACCCCCTGCTTGCAAAGCAGGTGCTCTCCCAATTGAGCTACATCCCCGTCGTTTTGGCCAAAGCCACCCGCTGCGGTTTTACCACGCAATCAGCCTGACTTCAAACCACTCTAACCAATAGTGCGCACGCCAAGATTCGAACTTGGGACCTCGTCGTTATCAGCGACGCGCTCTAACCAACTGAGCTACGTGCGCGCTTTCTTTTTCAACCCAAGCAGTCGCTTTCTCGCTTTTTCGCCAGTGTAATTTGCCAGCGTAAAACGCGGGCAAACAAACTTGAATCAAGCAAAAGACCCGCAGGACTGAAAAACCGGTCCGCATTCGGCACCGGTGTTAGAGCCCTGCATTTTATGAATAGAGAGCCGAGTGTCAAACCGTGTTCGCGAAAACCGTCCGTTTTTCGACTGTTCCGACCGACAGGCCACTCATTGTGACCATTCCAAGCCTTACTTCAGCTAAAAAACGGCTCTTGAACACTCATCCGCTCGTTTCAAACAAACTCAACCGGACCCGCTCAGCTATCGGAACTCTCGACCAAGTGCCAGCACTCTCAGTTTCTGACCCGGAAAAGTTTCGCGGCGGGTTAAAGCTTGCCCCAGCCAACCTCCAAGTAAAACCAGACTTCCAAGTGCAATCGGCTTTAATCCGTAGCGAATTTCAGCCTTTTCTCGGTTCTAGCAAGGCGGTATCGTAATCCCGCGGGTCGCGCTGCAGGCCCATCGCCCCGGCTCACACCTCGGTCGGCGCCGCAGCCGGCCGCAAGGCAGGTCGCTACTGAAATTTTTCTCCCGAGAAAAGTAACTCAGCCTCCTGCTCACCCAGCTCAATCGATAACCCCACCGTGGCAAAGTCCACGAACTCGCAAAAAACAGTTATTCCCGAGGTTTTCCCATGTCCCCGGTCGCTTTCATGCTCATTCCCAACCACAAATTTTTCGCTCTCACAGCGGTCCTGCTCCTGACAATCATTTTCAGCCCGATTGGCTCGACTACTTTGTCAGCCCAAGACCAGCAACTTTCCAAAGCGCTCGCCATTCGCCCGAATCAAAAAGACGTCGATTGCGACACGCCCACCGCCGAAGAAGCCGCAAAGTGCGAGATCGAGCGGACTGCTGATTCGCTCAAAATCCCCGGCTGGCGAATCAAAGACCCCTCGGGACGCGTCATCCGCCAATTCCTCGACACCAACGGCGACAAGCAACTGGACGTCTGGTCCTTTTTCAAAAACGGCAGCGAAGTCTATCGCGACATCGACTCCGACTTTGACAACAAAACCGACCAATACCGCTGGCTCGGCACCGCCGGTTCGCGATGGGGCATCGACAAAAACCAAGATGGAACGATCGACTCGTGGAAAACGATCTCTGCTGAAGAGGTTTCCGCCGAGATTTTCGCCGCGATCCGCGAGCGAGACTTGGCCAGATTCCAGCGAGTGCTTTTGAACGAAGAAGAAGCCAAAAGCCTCAAGCTAGGCGATCGCTTGTCCGCTTCCACAGACAAAGCACTCGCCAAAGCCCGCTCGGATTTCAAGACCTTCGCCGAGTCCCAAAAAGCAATCAAAGCAAATTCCGAATTCCTCTATTTCGGCACCGGCAAGCCGAGCGCGGTGGCTGCGAAAAGCGACGGCAATGAGCAAGACTTGCTCTTCTACGACCACGCGTCAGCTCTCTTCCAAACGGAAAAAGAGTTCGGCAATTTGGCGGTCGGCACTCTGGTGAAAGTTGGCGATGGCTGGCGAGCCATCGAACTCCCCGGACTGATCGAAAACGGAAAAGCGGTCGCTAACGGCGGGCTTTTCATCAACTCCGCTGACGCCGTCGCCTCAACCACTCCAGCCTCCGAAAACGCTTCGACCATGTCTCCGTTGCTCGAAAAATTCGAAGCTCTGGAGAAAAAGCTCTCCGCCGGCAAAGGCGATGAAGCCGTCAAACTTGAGGGCGAAAGAGCCGAGCTTTTCTTGAAGCTGATCAAGACAGCGCCGAACGCCGAAGAGCGAAATAACTGGGTGCGGCTAGCCGCCGATGCCATCTCCAACTCAGTCCTCGAAGATCGCTTCCCGACCGGTCTGGAAAAGCTCAGCGAAGTCCAAAAGCAGTTGACCGACGAAAAACTGGAAGCGGAACTCGACTACATCGCTTGGCGAATTCTAACCACGCGTTTTTCACTCGAGAGCCAAGGTGACGCGCGTCAACGCGCGGCCGCCAATGAGACTTACTTCGGCAGCTTGCAGCAATTCATCAAGAATTTTGACACCAGCGAATTCGCGGCTGAAGCAATGATGCAATTGGCTTTGCAAGCCGAAGTCTCCGAAAAGGGCGACATCGACACCGCGATTGATTGGTACACCAAAGTCGAAAAGAAATTCCCCGGTACAGCCAACGCCAAACGAGCCGCAGGAGCGAAAGTTAGGCTGAGCTCAAGCGGACAAACGATTCCGTTCCGCGGCAAGACGATCGATGGCAAATTCTTCGACCTCTCCAACAAAGACCTTCGCGGTCGCGTGGTCGTCCTGCACTACTGGGCCTCCTGGTGCGAAGGCTGCGTCAAGGATTTCGAGGAACTGCAGCGATTGCGCGCGAAATACCGCGATGAATTGGTCATCGTCGGCGTGAACATCGACGACGAAATCAAAGCGGCTCGAGACGTTCTCGGCCGCAATAAGTCAGTCGTCTGGACTCAGCTCCACGAACCGGGCGGCATGCTCGAAAGCCCCCTGGCCCAGCAACTCGGTGTCACTACTTTGCCGCTGACTGTGCTGGTCGACAAAGAAGGCAAGCTGGTCGACTCGAACATCACTGTGATCGACCTCGATCGCGGTATCCAGCGATTGCAGCGAACGGCCGAAGAGACTGCGCGCAAGGATAACTAAGGCGACGACCGCGATTCAAGCGCCGCCGGGACTAAGGCGACGACGGGGGCCAAACCCAAGACGTTTGGCCTCACGTCAGCAGCGGGAATCATTCCCGGCCCTGAAACGGATTTCGAATGCTCCTCGAACGACCGCCGCCGAGGGTCGCCCCGACGCTTCGGCAAAGACGCAGCATCAGCAAACGCAGCAGCTAGTCAGATGAAGTTCGGTCATTATCCACCGGTTGGGGCGCTGCCGGAACATTCGCCGCGGCGCGGCGAAAGGGGTACCAGAACTGCCGCCAATAGCCCTTGGGGACGGGGTGACCGGCAATCCCATAGCCCGTTGGCCAGCGACCATCGGCAGGAAAAAAGTAGGTCCCGAACAGGCGGTCAAACACTGGAAAATGGACCGCAAAATTGACGTCGATCGCCTCCCGCTCGACTCCGTGATGCCAGTGATGAAACCGGGGCGTCACCACCCAATGCTGCAGCCACCCAAAGGGCAGCTTCAAGTTCGAGTGCACAAACACGGACATCAGATACACGAACAGGATGTACGTGTACAACGGCCCCTCGGCAAAACCGAGCACATACATTGGCAGCGTCGTGAAGCCACGCAGCACGATAATCTCCAGCAAGTGCATTCTGGAACCGGCAATCCAGTCCATCGCCTGGGCGGAATGATGAACGGCATGAAACTTCCACAGCCAGGGGATGCGGTGAAACACGCGATGCACCCAGTATTGCACCAAGTCAGTGAGAAACATGATCTCGAGGAACTGCACGATGAAGGGCTGGGAGGCAATAAACCGCCGAATCCCCGTCGCCCAGCCCGTGTTGGCCAAAACCGTCATGGCTGGAGCCAAGGAAAGGAAGGTCAGAATCTGAACAAAGATGGTGCTGACCAGAAAATAGAACAAATCCTCCCGCCATTCGTAGCGGAGAATTTCCTGCTTGCGACTCGGAAAGAGACGTTCCAAAGGAATGAAAATCAGCCCCAAAAAGATGCCGTTCAGAATGAAGAAATCCAAGCCGAGGAAGTAGCTGCTGAACTCCTCGGATTGCATTTGAGCCTGTGACCCGCCCAGCAAACTCGCCGCCAGCACGGTCGTCACTCCGGCAAAACCAAGCAGCTTTTTCCGGCGCAGCACCAGACTCAGCAAGCTGAACCCGAAGGCGGCAATCAGCACCATCTGCAGTGCGACTCGCAGCCACACCAGGGGATACAGCGACCGCAGATTGTCCATCACCAGGTACTGCGGATATCGAAAACAAAGCACCGTTGCCAAGCCGACCAACGCCAACGCCAAACCGATAAACCCGCTCAACCAACCGGATCCCCAGCCGCGTTCTGCCGAATCCAACTCTTCCGCCAGTTTGTTTGGCATCGCGTTCGCACCTCAATCACTTGCATGGACTGTCATTTCAGACGCCTTCGGCCTGCGGCCATGCCCCCGGGGAAATTCCGGCTCGCTGTCGCCAATTGGGCAAACCCTTCGAGGGACGGCTGACTTGCGACGCGGCGTCAAACGGAGGCACCCCTGAACCGGCGAGACAGAACGTCCGCAGCGAGGTTTCGACGATGACCCGGGACAGCTTTTCCCCGGGTGAAGACAAGTCAAGCCAAAAGAGAAAATTGAGGCCGGAAAAGTCGGCCCGGCTGGCCCCTATTCGGAGTTATCGGGGGAATCGTCAGGCAAATCGGGGGCTGGGAAATCGCCCCCGAGAACTGTCCCCGCGGCTTGGTCGCTCGTCCCTCGAGCCTCGTTCCGGAGCCGCTCCTGGCCATTCCGCGGTTTCTTTTCGCGTTCCGCTTCCCCCAGGCTCGATTCCCGACCGCCGCCGGGCACTGCCTCTCCCCGCTCCCGCGAAGGGGCGCGGGACTTTGGTTTCTCCCGGCCGCCTCTTTCACTCTCGTCCCGCTCTCCGTCCTCCCCTGCCCCGCGCTCACTTCGTTCCGGATTTCTGGGCTCACTTCCGCCGCGCGTTTTGGCAATCGTGCTCAAGACCTCACTGGCATCGATCAGCGTTCGCCGGTTGTCTTCCGTCTCAACCAACAGTTGCTGGGAGAGGATCTCATGGCCGAGCACCCGGGGTTTGCCTTGCTTTGTGACGACTTAAACGCCCACCGGCGGCAGCAGCTTATGCAGCTCTTCGTAGGTTTCAAACTCGTATCGCAGGCAGCATTTCAACCGCCCGAAGCGACCGGAAATTTTGGTCGGGTCAAGCGTCACCTTCTGCAACTTGGCCATCTTCATCGAGACCGGCGGCATCTGGACTAAGTGCGTGTTACAGCAAAGCGGCTTGCCTCAGTCGCCGTAATCAGCCAGCAGCTTGGCTTCATCCCGGCCCCCGATTTGATTCATCTCAATCCGAGTCTGAAATTCACCGGCCAAGCGCTTGACCAGCTCGCGAAAATCAACCCGATCCGGGGCCACATAGTAGACCACGACTCGCTCGCCGCCGAGCAACTGCTCCAGTTCGACCAGCTTCATTTGCAGGCCGAGCGATTCGATCTCGCGTTTACAACTGGCAACGCGTTTGGTTCGCAGCTCGGTCAACCGCTCCAGTTGCTGCTGATCTTCGGTCGATAGCGTCCGCAGAATCGATCCTGCAGGAGGAGAATCCAGCTGGGAAAGAGCATCATCCCTCGCCGCGCCTCAGGGACGTGCCACCCAGACGGGCCTGCTACCCAACCGGAGACTGGCGCGAAGACCCGGCGGGCCAGTGCTCTGTCGTTGACGGTTTTTCTAATGCTCGCCTGCTCTCAATTCTACTTTTCTCGCGTAGCGCGGAGGCTGGCGCGAGGAACCGGCTGACGACGACAGCGGTGCTATTTCCCTGAATTTGCTCGCCTACGTTCTGTTCCCGAACGCGTCTGGGAATCGTAAAGCTTGTTCGGGAAGTCGGGTTCAACTGTGCGCGTTTCCAGAAAAGCCGCTTCCATTCGAGCCACAATCTCGGGATGAGTCGTCGCGAGATCGTGAACTTCAGCCGGATCGGCCGCAAGGTCGTAGAGTTCCCACGCGCGAGGCGCCGGCTTGTTCAGCTCGCGGCGAATCGCTTTCCATTTCCCCTCGCGGATCGCTACGATTCCGCCATACTCACCAAAATCCCAAACCAGCGGTTCGTCTCGACGTGGGTCCTGCCCTCCGCCAAGAACGCCGCCGAGGTCGACGCCATCAAGCGGAAGTTCAGCGGGCGTTGCGACCCCGGCCGCATGGCAAAGCGTTGGAAACCAATCGGGAAAATAGCTGGGGCAGTCGTTGCTCAGCCCAGCAGTTGTGACACCCGGCCAACGCACGATACAAGGAACCCGAATCCCGCCTTCGAAGCAACTCCCCTTCGCTCCACGCAAGCCTCCGCTGGAGTTGAAAAACTTACAAGCTGCTCCGCCGATCGAAAACCTTGGGTCACTTCCCTCGTGCGTTTGTCCATTGTCCGAAGTGAAGACAATGATCGTGTGGTCGTAAAGCCCAAGCTCTTTCAGCGCGGCGACGACTTGGCCAACTTGGTCATCGAGATGCGAGATCATTGCTGCGTAAGCGGCTCGTGGCCGCGAATGCGGCAGATAGCCGTTCTCACCGCGATAAGCCCCCTGCTCTTGGTCCCACTCCAGCGGATACTTGTCGACCCAAGCCTGCGGCGGATGCATCGCCACATGCGGTTCGACCAGCGGTAAGTAAAGGAAAAAAGGTTGCTCGCGCGGCTGTTTTAAAAACTTAAGCGCCTCCTCCAGAATCAAGTCAGGGGCATAGACCGCTCCACGATACTTGGCATCCGCAACTTCGCCGTCGGGTTGCTTTTTGTGTCCCGGAACCGGCGGATCATTGATTTGCCGAACGCCCGCATCGTCATCCAAAAAAGGGGGATAGTAGCTGTGAGCGTTTCGCTGACAGTTGTATCCAAAGAACTTTTGAAAGCCTTGCCGCAGTGGGCTGCCAGACGAGTCGGTCGGACCCAGCCCCCATTTGCCAAAGCCCGCGGTTGCATAACCGGCTTGCTGCAGCAGTTTCGGAAACGTCACCGCTTGCTCGGTGAGCGGCCACTGGCCGGGAAACGCTCGCCCGTTACCCGAATCCCGATTGCCTCTGATTTCGGCATGCGCGAGGTTTTGCCCGGTCATCAGCACGCAACGCGACGGAGCGCAGGTCGGCGCGCCGCTGTAGTGCTGAGTCAGCCGCACTCCCTCACGCGCGAGCTGGTCCAAATGAGGCGTGAGAATCTTTTCCTGGCCGTAACAGCCCAGCTCACCATAGCCCAAATCATCGGCCAAAATAAAAACAATATTCGCTCGTTGCTCGCCACTCTCTTTTGCCGGCCGACTTGCATCGTCAGCGGATGTTCGGCTGCAGGTTTGTGCCAGATAAAACAGAACAAAGCAGCAAAAAGCAAGTCAAGCGCTAAAAAAACCGCGTGAGCTGAACATCTTTATTCCCCCAATCCCAAGCAGGCTTTCAGTTGCGGAAGGATCATGCGAATCGCTCGAGCTCGATGGCTGAGGACTCCTTTGACCTCAAGCCCAAGCTCGGCAAAGGTCAGGTGATACTCCGGCAACTCGAAGTAAGGATCATAGCCGAACCCACTGACCCCGCGGCGCTCCGAAACGATTCGCCCGTGACACTCGCCGACGCTTTGAGCGACGACCTCTCCAGCCGGATTGGCTAAGCAGACATAGCAGGTGTACCAAGCGTGGCGGCGTTGGGCTGGCACGCCTTCGAGTTCTGACATCAACTTGGCGTTGTTTCGCTCATCGTTGCTCGGAAGCCCGGCGTAGCGAGCTGACCAAACGCCCGGTGCACCACCCAGTGCCTCGACGCTCAGTCCGCTATCTTCGGCCAGCACCCATTGCTTGAGATGCCGAGCTTGCTGGCCAGCTTTCAGCGCGGCGTTTTCTCCGAACGTCGTTCCCGTCTCGTCGACCTCCAAGGCGTTGGGGAAGTCCGCCAGGGTCGCCAGTCGCAGCGGGAGTCCGGCGAGAAGCTGCTCTAACTCCAATCGCTTTTTTCGGTTGCCTGTACCAAGTACTAAAAGGGGTGATTTTTCGGGCGAAGAAGCGTTGTCTTCCGTCAACACAGGCGGCTCCAAGCAAGCGAATCCAGAACCAAATGTCTCGATTTTTCACCATTTCCCGGGAATTGCAAGAAAGTTCCTTTTTCCGCCCACACGACGGTCAAACGCATCCCACTCTTTAGGTGTAAGGCACATCCGCCTTACGACGGAATGCCGCGGCGAGCCCAACGCCGGCATGACGGAAATCTGACGAGACCATGATGCCCGCCCCCGGGCGCCTGGTGACTGGCAGGGAGACACCTCCAGTCACCTTTTTTCGTTTCTGGACCGAACGGTCCGCGGCGAAATCGTCAAGCAAAGCAGGACGATTGGCTCTCACGCCCTCGCCGCTCATTCCCTTCCCAAGTGCTCATCGATCAGCTCGCGCAGAGCGGCCGGGTCGTAGCTGGAGTTGTTCTTGATTCGCAGCAGTGGCAAGCCGGCACTCTCAAAAGCATGATCGACGAACTCATCACGTTCCCTGCGGTCAGGCCGATCGTGCGACGAGTCGTCTAGCTCGATTGCGATCTGGGGTGCGAGATTAGACGTTTCGCAAAGCACGAAATCGACGTGCTTCGCCAGAATCTTGCCGAGCCACTTGCGGCGTTGCGAATGTTCCTGAGGCACGGTCAGGATATCGGCGATTCGGACCATGGCGAAAATATCGAAATCCTTCCCAGCCGCTTTCTGCAGTGCCCGGTAAAATCGCAATTCGGCTTTTGTGACCAGCCGCTCTTTCACGGCATACGGCAAACGCCTGCGGCTGGAGAAGGTCCGCATCAGCCAGAAAAAGCCGACCACCATGGCCAAAACCAGCCAGAGTTGCCAGTACTGAAATAGCATCTCAAACATCTCAGCCCATTCCCAAGCTAAAGCACCCAGAGACCGTCAAAAGCAACTTGCCACCGGACAAAACGGCTGCCTTGTTATAAAATCGGAGAAATCCCACCCACAAGCCAACTCCCATGCCGCTCGCATTCAAACCCCTCAAAATCGGCCCGCTGACCATCGGTTTTCCGGCAGTCCAAGCCGCACTCTCTGGCTATAGCGACATGCCGATGCGCTATCTCGCGCGAAAGCATGGCGCCAGCTACTCGCTCTGCGAAGTGATGCTGGACGAATTCCTGCTGCAAATCAAAGACCGAAAACGGACCAGCCACTTCCTGCACATTCACCCGGAGGAGCATCCAGTCGGCGGGCAGTTGATGGGAGCGGAGCCGAAGCAATTCGCTTTGGGTGCCGAGCGTTTGGCCGCCGCCGGCTTCGATGTGATCGATATCAATTTTGGGTGTCCCGTAAAGAAAGTCCTGGGGCGTTGCCGCGGAGGGTATCATCTCAGCCAACCTGAAGTGGCGCTGGAGATTGTTCGCCTCACGCGCGAAGCTGTCCCGGCCGAGATCCCGGTGACGATCAAGATGCGGCGTGGCTTGGACGATTCGCCGTCGAGCCGCGACAACTTCTTTCGGATTCTCGACGGCGCTTTTAATTTTGGAATCGCCGCGATTACGGTGCATGGCAGAACCGTAGAGCAGAAATACGTTGGCCCCAGTCGCTGGGAGTTTCTTCGCGAAGTTAAAAGCTATGTGGGTGACCGGACGATTATCGGCAGCGGCGACCTGTTCACACCTGAGGACTGTGTGCGCATGCTTTCGGAGACCGGAGTCGATGGCGTTTCGATCGCCCGCGGCGCGATCGGCAATCCTTGGATTTTTGAACAAGTTGCCCGTCTGGCGGAAACCGGCTCGCCAGGAGAGCCCCCCAGCTTGTTCGAGCAGCGCGACCTGATTCTCGAGCACTATCGGCTGGCGGATGAACTTTACGGTGCGGAGCGAGCCGGCCCCAACATGCGAAAGTTTGGAATTAAGTACGCCGCATTGCATCCGCGCTATCAAGATGTGAGAGCCGATTTCGTCCGCGTCCGGACTTACGACGATTGGCGCAGCGTCCTCGACAAATGGTAC
>JBJTQD010000415.1:0-9089 GCA_046075445.1 Planctomycetota bacterium | reverse complement strand
GGTCGAGAAGCTGAAAACGCAGCTCGCAGAAGCGGCGGAAGGGCGTGCGTTTCTCTTGCAAGCCGGTGATTGCAGCGAAAGCCTCGACGATTGCGAAACCGACTCAATCGTCCGCAATCTCAAAGTTTTGATTCAGATGAGCTTCGTGATGATTCACGGCTCGATGAAAAGGATCGTGCGGGTCGGGCGAATGGCTGGTCAATTTGCCAAGCCTCGATCGTCGGAGACCGAGACGAGAGCCGGCGTTACCTTGCCAGTCTATCGCGGCGATCTCGTCAATCGTTGCGGTTTTTCCCCGACCGACCGCACGCCAGACCCTCAGTTGTTGCTGCGTGGTTACGAACGAGCAGCGCTGACTCTCAATTTTGTCCGCAGCTTGGTCGCAAGCGGATTCGCGGATTTACACCATCCGGAAAACTGGGAGCTCGATTTCGCCACCGACTCACCTCGCTCCCGCCAGTTTCATCAAATGGTCGATTCGATCACTCGCTCGTTGAGATTTATGGAGGCGGTGCTGGGAACTTCCATTCGGGAAAGTTACGGGGTTGAGGTGTTTACCAGCCACGAAGGGTTGCATCTGAGCTATGAGCAAGCCCAGACCAGACACGTACCCCGACGGACTGGCTGGTACAACCTGAGTACGCATATGCCTTGGCTAGGCTATCGAACGGCCGACTTAGCTGGCGCCCATATCGAGTACTTCCGCGGCATTGAAAACCCGATCGGTGTTAAGGTTGGTCCGCAAACGTCGCCGGAAATGCTGCTCGATTTAATCAAAGGTCTAAATCCGAAAAACCAGCCGGGGCGAATGACTTTGATTCATCGCTTTGGGGCCGGTAAGACGAGGAATTTCCTCCCTCCTCTCGTCGAAGCCGTCCGCAAGCAAGGCTCACGAGTCCTTTGGTGCTGTGACCCAATGCACGGAAATACCTACTCGACTGCTTCGGGCGTAAAGACGAGGGACTTCGAGAAAATCGTTCAAGAACTTGTCGACTCCTTTGATGTTCACAACGAAGTCGGTTCTCGGTTGGGTGGGGTTCACCTCGAGGTCACTGGCGACAACGTCACGGAATGCGTCGGTGGTGCCAGACGTCTAACCGAGCCCGATCTGGAACGAGCATACAAAAGCGCAGTCGATCCACGACTGAACTACGACCAAGCGATGGAATTAGCCTTTCTGATTGCTGAAAAGATGAAAGTGCTGACCTGAAACGAGCACGGATATAAAGAAACTCCTTGAATGTCGTGGAGATAGAGGTTTTTTAGATTGCTATTTCGGTCGCGAAACTTCAGACTCCTCCCCGAACGGCTTGGGATTTTGTAGAGTCAAAGCTGGCCTTTTTCCTTTCGCAGCATCTTTGATCGTATGTCCCAAGAGAGCTCCCAAAATCCACCCCGCTCAGTTTCGCGTTGCGAAGAGCTCGTCGGGTATCGCTTTCGGGATAAATCGATACTAGCAGAGGCGATCACGCATGCCTCAGGCGCGAATACGCGGCTGACCTCGAATGAACGGCTCGAGTTTCTTGGCGACTCGATTCTCGGTTTTCTTGTTTGCGAGTCCCTGTTCCGGCAGTTTCCTGATTGGCTCGAAGGAGACCTGACGCGGGTAAAGTCGGCGATTGTCAGTCGGCAAACCTGCGGTCAATGGGCGGATAAACTCCAATTGCGCGAGGTTTTGATTGTTGGTAAAGGAGTCAGCTCAAACGGGGACGTGCCGCCTTCGCTGATGGCTGATGCGTTCGAGTCAATCATCGCTGCGATTTATCTCGATGGTGGCTTGCAACCAGTGCGTGATTTTCTTGGCCCTTTAATTCAAGAGCAAATCGATCGGCTCTCAAAGCGAAACGCTGAGAACAATTTCAAGTCGATGCTCCAGCAGTTTGCTCAGCGTGAAGCGGGACATGCTCCGCTTTATTTGGTGGTCGACGAGATTGGACCAGACCACGACAAGTCTTTTTCTGTCGCCGTTCAATTGGGCACGCAGAAATTCCCTGCCGCTTGGGGCAAGAATAAAAAGGAAGCTGAGCAGCGGGCTGCGGGGAACGCCTTGCTCGCCCTGGGGCAGTTGCCTGAGTCTGATTCTGACTCGGAAACCGGATCGGTCGGTTGACCCAGCGAAAGCTCTGAAACGTACTGGATGAATCGCGGAATCGCCCTCTTCACCCTTGTTGTCCGAACAGCAATCGCTCTCTGCTCAATCGGTAAACTCAACTCGTTTTCAAACGGGCGTCAGGCTCGGGTGACGTGATCGAATCCCAAACAGGCTCGAATCGGCTGAAGATTGGCTGCATTCGGCCGGGCGAGGCTACTTTTTCGCTCCCCAATCCGGGTTGGCTTTGTTACCATTGAACGTCCCCGAAACAAGAGAAACGCAAGTGAAATCAAAGTATCGCAGCCAAACTTCTGACCCCGACTACAAGGGTAGTTACGCTTTCATTAGCCTCGGTTGTCCCAAGAATACCGTCGACAGCGAACGGATGATGGGCCTTCTGAAACTCGATGGCTATCGGCTCGTTTCCGACCCCAAGGGTTCGGACTTCGTCATCGTTAATACCTGTGGCTTTATCGAGCGAGCTCGAGATGAGTCCTTCGCCAGCATTGACGAGATGCTCCAATTGAAGTCAGAAGGCAAAACGCGAGGCGTGATCGTCTCGGGTTGCCTCGCCGAGCGCCAGAAAGAGCAACTTCTCGTCGATCGCCCCGGGATTGATTCTTTGGTCGGTGTTTTCGGTCGCGAGGAGATTACCAAGATCGCCGATCGGATTCTGGGGAATCTGGAAGAACAGCGGACTATTTTCCAGCCAGCCCCGGTTCGCGCTTTGCCCGACACCGATCGCCTGCGAATCACACCGCGTCACTTTGCCTACCTCAAGATCTCCGAGGGTTGTGACCGGCTCTGCACATTCTGCGCAATCCCAAAAATGCGGGGCAAGCATGCGACCAAGCCTATGGAAGAGGTGCTGAAGGAAGCTCGCCAATTGGCGGCCAGCGGCGTTCGCGAGCTAATCATTGTGGCACAAGATACGACGTATTACGGGATTGACCTCTACGGTGAACCTCGGCTGAACGAACTGCTCGCCGAACTTGACCAAGTTGAAGGCATCGAGTGGATTCGCTTGATGTACTTTTATCCGATGTTCATCGACCAGAAGTTGCTTGAGACGATCGCCAACGCGAAAAAGATCGTGCCTTACATCGACATGCCGCTGCAACACGGTGACGACACGATGCTCAAGCGGATGTCGCGACGCGTCAATCGCTCTCAAACGGAGGAGTTGGTTCGGCAAATGCGAGCCACGATCCCGAATCTTGTGCTGCGGACGACGTTTATCACGGGCTTTCCCGGCGAGACCGAAGAGCAATTTCAACGGTTGGTCGAGTTTGTTCGGGAACAGAAATTTGAGCGCGCTGGCGTCTTCACCTACTCGTATGAAGCTGACACGCCGAGCGCAAAGATTGAGGGGCACTTGGACGAAGAGACCAAGGAACGCCGGCGTAGCGAGCTCATGGCGGTCCAGCAGGAGTTCGCATTTGCCTTCAGCCGCAAACAAATCGGTCGCCAGTTGAAAGTCCTGATCGACGCACCGCACGAGGAGCAAACCGGAGTCTGGATCGGTCGAACCGTTGCCGATGCGCCCGACGTCGATGCGGTCGTTTATGTTTCGGAAACCGGTCAGCGGCTTCGCACCGGTAAGTTTGTAACTTGCGAAATCGTTGACACAGTCGGCTACGACTTGGTTGGCGCCGCGATCAGCAAGCCGAAGTAATTGGCTTCAGTCGCATGTTTGCATCGAGATGATGGAATCTCGAGCTAAAGTCCTTTGGTTTGTCTTGCTCTGGCCCTCGAGAAATCCTTTTCGCGATTGAATTCGATATGGCTGACCAGCAACCGAGCACCAAAGTCTGGAATGTACCGAATGTCCTCTCGATGATTCGGTTGGTCCTGTCTTGTATCGTTTTTGGGCTGATTCCCAATCAAATGTACTTGGCCGCGTTCTGGCTTTTCCTTATCGCCGCTGGTACCGATTGGATCGACGGTTGGTGGGCTCGACGCTTTAATCAAGTCACACAATTTGGACGGATTCTCGATCCGTTCTGCGACAAGATTCTGATCTGCGGTGTCTTTATCTTGGTTGCGGTTGAGATGCGGGACCGGATTGAGCCCTGGTATGCGACTGTGACCGGTTGGATGGCGGTGATTGTCGTGGGGCGTGAACTGCTCGTAACGGCTTTGCGGAGTTTCATCGAGCAAAGTGGCGGCGACTTCTCAGCCAAAATGGCCGGGAAACTGAAAATGTGGTTTCAATGCTTCGCGGCGGGCGGCGCGTTGCTCGCACTCCATTTGTGGAAGACCCAGGCGGACTCGCCGATCCCGAGTTGGCTCACCTGGTTCAATCTCATCTTTGTTTGGGCCGCGGTACTCTCCACGTTGCAGTCCGGAATCGACTACGTGCGAATCGCAATGAAGAGGCTGCTGAATTCGGCTGGCTGAGCTGATTGAGTTTGGCCCACGCGAACACCTTCCGGCGATTCACTTTTTCTTCTGGGGCGAGTTTTGCTCAGTCCCCGTATTTGGCACGCAGTTGTTCGACAACGCGTTGCATTTCCCGTTTCAGTTCCGGCGAGTCGGCAATTTCAATCGCTCGATTTTCGGCCAGCAGGGCCGGTCGCCGACGACTCGTTTCTCGCATGATCATTGCCTTTTGCAGGAGCGCTTCGCACCTCAGGTCGGTAGGCATCCGCGAGTCGTCCGCAAACGTGTCAAGGATTTGCAGGGCCTCCTCTGGCTTGTCCAGTCCCGTCAGAAGGTCTGCCCGCGCCGCGATCACTTCAATCAGGAGGTCTGGCTTGTCAGCAGCCTGCACGGCAGTTTTCCCGAGCAACTCGCTAGCCGCTTCCGCCTGTCCACCATGCTGCATCAACTGCGCCTTCGCTAGATTGAGGAACGGTTGGGCCGCGTCTGCCGCGAGGTATTCATCGAGGATTGCGATTCCTGCCGGGGCCCCGCGCGAACCTGCAATTTGCAATGCCTTTTTCACCTTCAGGCGTTCCTTTGTTTCACCCAGAACATCATCCATGGCAATCATCTCGTCGAGGAGCTTGGCGGCGCCGTCGACCTGCCCGCTGGACTGCAACAGGTTGAGTTTGATTTGCAGAATTTCAATCTTTCGGTCGATTTCAAAATCAATCGACTTCAAGACTTCGTCGATGAATGCGATTGCCCGATCAGGCTTTTCCAACCGGGAAATGGTCAAGATGTCGGTAATGACCAGTTTTTGCTTTTCAGCTTCTTCCGCAGCAAACCACTTCGTGCGTAGTCCCAAAGCGTCGTCGGCATCCAATTTGCCGATTTCTTCCAGCTTGCTTTCGTAATAAACTCGGGCCAGTCCCTCGTCTAATTGAGCCAACCCTTCGTCGAGCAGTTTGGCCTTTTCGGCGCCTTCCGCTTGAGCGGCTTTGGCGAAAGCTTCGTCGCGACGAAGCCGCTTCTGGCGCAAGCCTTCGAGCCGCTTGAGGTAGTTCTCGGGGCCGCCTTCTTCGAAGCCTAGCACGCCGAACGGCAACTGGTCTTTGTCCACGAGGATCACCGTCGGAAATCCGCTCACGCCATACTTCGCTTGCCACTCTTCGTTCTGCTTGACCAGTTCGGGCGGTAGTTCCCGAGTCTGAGGGAAATCAAATTTCACCAACACAAAATTCTTGATCGCCTCGGGACCGAATTCCGCCTTCGAGAAAACCTCTTCTTCCAGTCGCTTGCAAGGAGGGCACCAGTCTGACCCGGTGAACAGGAGAAGCATGTCCTTAGATTCAGCCGTGGCTTTTTTCACAGCTGCCGCAGCGTCTTCCGTCCAGCCATCGTCCGCCCCGATACCGTTGTTCGCCAGAGTTGGGGTGGGCGTCAAAGTTAATGCGGAGATGACCAGGCAAGTGAGCAGGCTGAGGACTGTACGGTGAATTCCAAAAACAGCTGTCATGGGGTGCCTTGTAAAAATTGTTTTGCCAGTCGGGGAGAGTCGCCAATGAGAGGCGAAAAAATCGTTGCGAGTTTTGATGCGAACCACTCAAAACCTGCGGTAGTTCCGGTTCTTCGAATGGTCGCAAAAACGGACTGCACTCCCTAAAAAGATTTTTCGCTGCAATTGCAGGCAAGCGTTGCCGGCCAAGGAAACGTGAAGCGATTCAGAAGCCGTTCATTTGTCCCCTGAATCTAACCTTTCTAACATCCTGCGGCAATCAAATGGCTACCGAAATTGCCTGTTTGTTGGCTTGCCAAGGATCAAGCTCGGCGGTTCGAAGAAGGAACTTTTTCGTAGGCTTCCCGTTCGAATGGGTTGTCCCAGTAAGGGTGGCGGCCGATGAGCCAGAGAAAAAGGCCGCTGCCCAAGTAGGCAGGGAGAAAGAATGGACCCCAGATGCCGTACTGTCTTACATGTACGTGTTCGTGTTCGCGCGACATTTCAAGGCACAAAGCGTCTCGGCCTAAGATGGTGTGGCCAAGTGTCAACGCGGCTGCGGAAATCGGAGTTCTCTCCAAGCCCCAGCGAATCAGCCCGCCATGAAACTCCAAGCACCCTTTGCGCCACTGCGCTCGCCCCCCTGAGAGCAAGCCGCCAAATCCAAGCATCAATCCGAGCAGCGAATTGGGACTGGCCCACAAGACTCGCCACAGCAGAAAGCAAATGTCTAGCATGATTGGTTCTTAATGCTGAGTCAGAAAAGGAAGTTGAGCACTGCGGAATCGGAGCAGTTTTCGATGGCTCCAGTTCGGACGTGATTTCTTGTCTTGCGGGATGAGAGGGCGAAAGATTGTTCTGAGAAAGTTGATTCGAAAGGCTCGGCGGTTTTCTGGTTGCTGAAGGAGTGTTCAACGTAACTGTGAGGAAAACTTTTTGGGTTGTGAGAGTTTTGGTCCGTCCTTCCAAATGTAATGGTTGGAGCGGACGGGATTTGCCAAACCTTAACTGATGCTCCGTCCGCTCCAAGCGAGATGCCGTGGTTTGCCCGACAGAATCATTTTTCGAGAATCCCACCGTTTGGCAACAGCCGAACTTTTCAGTAAGGCTGGTCCCGACCGTACAGGATGTCGGGAATCGTCGAGCTCGCTTGCCTAAGTGCAAACCGAGTCCGGCTGGGCCAGCTGCTTTTGGGTGGGGTTGAAAGAGGCCAGAGGATGGGCGTCTGAGATTCCAGTGTCCGAATTCGGGGGCAGTCCCCGCTCGGCGCGGTCCCTCAGGCTTCCACTCCCTGCGACTCCAAACCGGACCGAAGGGTTGTGAGGCATGAATAGCTTCTGGAATTGCCGGCGTCTCGTCGCGTTTTGCGGCCTAGTCGGATTCTCTGCTTTTTCGTTCGTTGCGGTGGCCAGTGGG
The DNA here is from genome assembly GCA_046075445.1 of Planctomycetota bacterium. Classification (GTDB taxonomy): domain Bacteria; phylum Planctomycetota; class Planctomycetia; order Pirellulales; family Pirellulaceae; genus BJ22. The sequence continues at coordinate 1,719 of JBJTQD010000415.1, read as the reverse complement.
GCTGACCTCGGCAATCGGGAAGATCGGCCAGACACCGTTGTCCAGCCCCGGGCTGAAGAGCCGACCCTCGCTGCTTTACTTAACGTCCAAAACTCAATTCGGAACGTAGTCGACCGCAACCTGCCGGCGGTTATCTCGATATCCGATGGAGCCGGTTTCGGCAGCGGCGTGATTGTCAGCTCAGAGGGGCTGATTTTGACCGCGGGACATGTCGTCAACACCGGTGCATCGCAGTTTGAAATCTTCTTTCCCGGCGGGCAGACCGCTTCCGCCCGTTTGCTCGGTTACAACCTGAATGTCGATGCGGCGATGCTCAAGCTGGAAGGATCCGGGCCGTGGCCTTTCGTCGAGCTGGGTGAGCAAGCTTCGCTGAAAAAAGGAGACTGGGTGGTATGCCTAGGGCACTCGGGCGGCTACGAACTCGGTCGTAAGCCCCCTGTGCGTACTGGCCGCGTACTCGACTTTCGAGATGAGATGGTCGTGACCGACGCGGTCTTAATCGGCGGCGATTCCGGCGGTCCGCTCTTTGATACAGACGGCAAACTGATTGGTATTCACAGCTCTATCGGAGAGGTGATTGCCGAGAATCGACACGTCTCGATCGACCTTTATCGTCGCGATTGGGATCGCTTGGCCCGAGGCGAACGCTGGGGCCAACTCCCCGACCTGCCGGGCGACATCGATAAGCATCTGCCACCCGAGGCGCAGCAACCGGACGCGCGGAAAACTGAACGAGCCAAACTCGGCGTGAAGGTCGACCAGACCGCACAAAACGCCGTCGTCTCGGAGGTGACTCCGGGCTCACCGGCTGAGCGAATTGGATTGAAGCGGGGCGATGTGATCGAGATTTTTGGCGGAATCAAAGTAGAGTCCGGCAATCAGCTGATTGATTTGGTCCGGCAACGACGCGTAGGCGAGTCGGTTCGGCTTCAAGTTCGTCGCGGGCAATCTCTGTTTCAACTGGAGGTGATCCTTGACCAGTTTTAATCGCTTGATCTACCGTTCCGTTGGTCGCTGCCTCGGGATTCTGGTAGCGGCATTTGTGCTTTTAGCCTGCGCGAGCGCATTTGCTCAACTCGATCGCGAAATGCGCAATCTCTTCATCGAGATCAAAGATCAACTTGAACCAGATCTTAAAACGAAGTTCGAGCGAGCTCTGGAGTTGAACACCGAGAAGATTCGCTTCAGCCGCAGCGAGTTCGAGAGATTTCGCGACCATCCAGCCAATCCCTTCGATGGGCTATTTGAGCTCGAGGAAGAGGTCTACCGAAATGGCATTGAGCTGAAATTTGAGCTGCCGAATCTACGCAATCGGATGATCGGGCGACATGAGCGTCAAAGCAGTCGACTTTTGACGAGCCTGTCGACCGTGAGTGAACCATGTGGAAATTCCGTCGCCGAAGTCCTGGATTCCAAACAACAGGTGGTAGCTCTCGCGACGGCGATCGAGCCGAAAGGACTGCTGCTGACCAAGGCGAGCGAATTGGATGGCAAGCAAGATGTCACGCTGAGGTTGAGCGGCGGGCGGCTCTATCCTGCAAGTGTGCTGCGAATCGACCAAGCTCATGATCTGGCTGTCTTGAAAACGACTGCTCAGGAATTGGTTCCGATTCGATTTGAAGCTGAAGCTGCCGATGAGGGCGCATTTTTGGTGACGGTCGGAGCCGGTGGCAAGCCACTTGCTATCGGTTCGCTCAGCCACGCCCCCAGGGCCCTACC